>JAKOSZ010000301.1 GCA_029776555.1 Bacillota bacterium
ATTTCGCTTAAGGAAACGTTGGTTTCAACTTTGGCCAGTATTGCGGAAACCACCTCATTGAATTTACTGATGTAGTTTAAGTTGGCCTTCTGCCTGATCAGCTCCCTGATGAACCTTTGCTGGGCCTCAATTCTCTTTAAGTCGGAACCGTCGTAGTACTTAAGTATTTCCTTTGTATACTGGTTGGGCTTCCTGAAACGCATGAACATTTCAGCCTTTTCGCCGTCCATGTCATGGTAGCCTTTCTTAAGGTTTATATAGAGGTTCTGGGTCCTGTCTTCGTATTCCAAATCAACCGGAATGTAGAAATCCTTTACGCCTCCCAGTATATCCACCACCTCTCTGAACACCGACAGGTCCAGGTAGGCGTAGTAGTCTATATTTACCCTTAATAGCTTTTCTACCGTATCCACGGCCAGCCTGGGGCCTATTTTCCTTGCGACGCCCAGAGGATAGGCGGCGTTTATTTTTTCCTGCCTTCCGTAAATGAAAACCTTCGTATCCCTGGGGATTGAAAGGATGCTTACCCTGGTAGTCTCAGGGTCGAAGTTGACCAGCATCATCGTATCTGTGTTGCCGCTTACCTTGTCTCCGCCGAGCAGCAGAACATTTACCGGGTCAAGTTTCGGCACAAAGGGCTCAAAGGGGCTGTCTTCGCCTACGGGCAAAGAGCTGACGGAGCTGGGATTGTTTATAAAGCTCAATATAAGCGTACCGGCCGCGAACAGGAAAAGCAGCACTATTGAACTGGTGGTAAACAAAAGTTTTTTTGCGTTCAACCCGATCATTTCAGACAACCTCTAATCCGCAGCGCACAGGGGGACGGTTCCTCCGTGCGCCTTCATCCCAAACTGATTCACAGACATCAGTATACAGCAGCCAAAAGACTCCTGTCAAATTCAGCGGGGTTCCTTCCTGTCAATATCCAGGTTGGCCAGGGGGTTGCTTTCAACGGCCTTCCTTAGCTGCTGGCTGTCCACGTGGGTGTATATCTCGGTGGTGGAGATGCTTTCATGGCCCAGTATTTCCTGCAGGGCCCTTATGTCCACACTGCCGTAACGGTACATCAGGGTGGCGGCCGTATGCCTCAGCTTGTGGGTGGAATACCTCTCCGGGTCCAAGCCTGATTCTTTTATATACTTTTTGACGATATACTGGACGGTTTTGTTGCTTATTCGCTGCTTTCTCTCGCTTAAGAAAAGGGCATGCCTGTCAATAACGCCGTCCCTGGGACGGACCCTCAAATAGGCGTCAACGGCCTTCTTGCAGGCGTCGTTCAGGTATACGGTCCGCTCCTTGTTGCCTTTGCCAATAACTGTAAGAGTGTCGCCCCGGATGTGGTTGATGTTTATGTTAACCAGCTCGGAAAGCCTCAGGCCGCAGTTTAAGAAGAGCGTCAGTATGGCAAAGTCCCGTTCCTTGTTTTCACCCTTGACGGAGCTTAAGAGCCTGCGGCTTTCGTCCAGGTTGAGATACCTGGGCAGGCGCTTGTGGATCTTGGGGGACTCCAGTTCCGCCGCCGGGTTATAGTCCAGGAACTTGGCCTTGTTGGTCAGGTAATTAAAAAAAGACCTAAGGGAAGCGACTTTCCTTGCCCGGGAACTGGCGTTATTGTTCCTCTGGCGGCTTGTAAAGGACATGTAGGAGTAGAGGTCGCTTAAGGTCACGGTTTTTATATCGTCAACGGTCACGTCGGAAATGTCGATGCTTTCGAAATCGGAGGCCCCGGAAGGGTTCCTGGAGTATTTAAGGTAGCGGAAAAAAAGGCGAAGGTCATAAAAATACTCCTTAACAGTATTTCTGGATTTGCCTTTAATGGTTTCCATATAGTTTAGGAAGTCAGCCAGTATCCGGGGCGCCTTTTCCATAAACAAAACTCCTGCGGGCCTGGTTATGGTTAATCTTTCTAAAAGCTATTTTAGCAGAAGCCACGGCAGGATTCAACGTTTCCACTGCTCTTGATTGTACAAAATTTTTATTTTGTATAATGTTATTTATTTCTGGCCGACCTCCCCTTTCCCCATGTGAGCCTGAAGGCCAGGTATAAAAGGCCCGACAGCAATAAGGCCCCCGCTGCTACCCTGTTGTATGTCTTGAAAAAGGACATTATCCTGTCCATGTTGTCTCCCAAAAACCTTCCCAGGAAAACCACAGCCGTGTTGTGTATCAGCGTGGACATGAGAACGCTTAAAATCAACGCCCTGTGCTTCATCCTGAACATCCCCGCCAAAAGCAGAAGCAGCGCGTTTACTCCCGGGACAAACTTGCTTATAAAGACAGCGTATGCCCCGTATTTTTGAAAGAGCCTTTCGGCCCTTTCCCTGTGCTTTACTTTTATAAACCTTTTTATAAAGGCGTAATCCAGCACCTTCCGGCCTTTGGCATAGCCGAAGCAGTATACCGTAAGGGCCCCGGTCATGGTGCCGGCATAGGCCGTGGCCAGGATGGGCAAAAGGCCATAATTTTCAATGCCCATAACCGTAATATAGCCCTGAAAGACCAGTACCACGTCGGCGGGATACGGAGGAAACAAGAACTGCATTACATTGGACATAAAAAAAATAAAATAAGCAAGAAACAGGTTGTTTTCCAAAAACCTGTCGATAAGTTCCAGCACCAGTTTTTCCATTGCTCTCTCCCCGGCAGACTACTTGGCGTTCTCAAAGAAGAGCTTGCACATGTCGGCCCTGTAATTTGAAATCACATACTCCACAATCTGCCCGCTTTTTGAATAGAACACGCTCTCAATTTTTATCACCGGCTGCCCCGGCTGTACATTCAGGTACTGGGAGAGCTCCTGCCCTAAATTAATTATTTCCAAAGAACTCCTGGTTTTTGCGGGAAGAAGAGGATATTTCCCTCTCATTATTTCAAAAGAGGACTTTTTTTCTCTAATGTCGTTGGCTATGTTGGGGAAAAGAGCAACGGGTATATAAGACGTGTTGACAGCAATTACGTCGTCCCTGTTTTTGGTCACATATGTAGTTTTGGTGAATTCCAGCACCCTGTCGCCGGGCTGCCCGAATATTTCGTTCAAAGCCCCCTCACTGGCGCTGCTCACGACCTTTATGTCCACGATTTCCCTCTCCCCTGGCACCTGGCTGTCCAGGATGGAGTCGGCGAAACCGGTATAGTTTTTTATGTCTATCCTTACCTTGGCCCTTGAGACAAAAGTCCCCTTCCCTTTTTCCTTATAAAGGTAACCGCTGTTGGTCAGTTCGCTGATGGCCTGTCTTACGGTGGGCCTGCTTATGTTGTACATCTCGGAAAGTTCTTGCTCCGACGGGATTTTAGACTCCGGCGCATATTCGCCGCTTTCGATTTTTTCTATGATAATTTTCTTTAGTTGACAGTAAAGGGGTACATCACTATACTTGTTAATCATACGCATCCCTCTGAACTAAATTAGAACTTCATGACATTTTAACATCATAACTAATTCTACAACATAATAGTACAACATTCAACATTTAATTTTAACCGGTGACAGCCTTCCCCTCCCCTTCCCCGGGAAAGGGGACCTGTCGTTATTACACCCGGAGTTCCGATTCCACGTCAATGGATTGGCTCATGTCTATGACAGGTTTTACATGCTCTGCGATAAAATCTTCCACCTGTTCCGGAGCCCGGCCGATGAAATTTTTCGGGTCCAGTATCTCGTTTATTTCTTCAAGGCTGAGCTTAAAAGCCTTATCGGAGGCAATCCTCACTATAAGGTCATTTTCCTTTCCTTCCATCTTCACAGCCCTGCCCGCCTCCATGGAGTGGACCCTTATCCTCTCATGGAGGGCCTGCCTGTCGCCTCCGCGCTTCACGGCCTCCATGAGTATGGCTTCCGTGGCCATGAAGGGAAGCTCTTCCGCCAGGTGCTTTTCTATCACTTTGGGATACACCTGCAAGCCCCCCGCCACGTTGATATAGATGTTTAAAATGGCGTCCACCGCCAGGAAGCCTTCGGGTATGCTTATTCTCTTATTGGCCGAGTCGTCCAGGGTCCGTTCCAGCCACTGGCTAGAAGCGGTAATGACGGGATTTAAGGCGTTTACTGTGACATAGCGGGCAAGGGAGGCCATCCTTTCACACCTCATGGGATTCCTCTTGTATGGCATTGCCGAAGAACCGATCTGCTTTTCTTCAAAGGGCTCCTCCACTTCCTTAAGGTTTTGCAAAAGCCTTATGTCGCCGCTGAACTTGTAAGCGCTTTGGGCTATGGAGCTTAAGACACCCATGACCCTGCTGTCCAGCTTCCTGGGGTAAGTCTGCCCGGTCACAGGGAAGGTGCGCTCAAAGCCCATCTTTTTTGCCACCAGCTCATCCAGCCTTTTAACCTTCCCATGGTCGCCGTCAAAGAGGGTCAGAAAGCTGGCCTGGGTTCCGGTGGCGCCCTTTGAACCCAGAAGCTTCATACCCTTAAGCACATGGTCCAGGTCTTCCAGGTCCATCAGCAGGTCCTGGATCCAGAGACAGGCCCTCTTCCCCACCGTTACCGGCTGCGCCGCCTGGAAGTGGGTAAAGCCCAGGGTGGGAAGGTCTTTGTACTTTAAGGCAAAGTCCGAAAGCTCTTTAATAACCGTCAGCAGCTTTGAGCGAATGAGCTTCAAGGCTTCGGCCATGATGATTATGTCCGTATTGTCTCCCACATAGCAGGAGGTGGCCCCCAGGTGGATTATGCCCCTGGCTTTCGGGCACTGTTCCCCGTAAGCGTAGACATGGGCCATCACGTCATGCCTTAACTCCTTCTCCTTTTCCTCTGCCGCATGGTAGTTTATTTTGTCCTTGAACCTTTTAAGCTCATCTATCTGCTCTTCGGATATGTTCAAACCCAGCTCCCTTTCCGCCTCCGCCAGGGCAATCCAGAGCCTTCTCCAGGTTTTGAACTTCTTTTCGGGCGAAAAGAGGTACTGCATTTCACGGCTGGCATAGCGGGTGTTAAACGGGCTTTCGTAGATGTTTTTCAAAGCTTTCGACCTCCACACTTAAGTTTACCAGGTTATATTATATATTTATTTTGGCCTTGAATCCATATGAGAAGGACTGCCTTCCCCTGTGCCGGCCGGCGCGGCTTAAGCCTAATCGGCGCAATAAAAGGCGGGACTTAAAAAAGCCCCGCAAAACATTTATGAATATGAGACCGGCCCGGAAGGGAGAAAGCCTCTGCCCTTCCCACCGGCTGCCTTTAGTTGTCTTTTAAAAGCCTTTCTACGGACGCCATGCGGACGCACAAGCAGAACAGCTCCATGGCCGTCTTCAGCTCATCCGGGGGAGGCATGGAAGGCGCCAGGCGGATATTCCTGTCCCTGGGGTCCTTGCCGTAGGGATAGGTGGCCCCGGGTTCGCAAAGGGTTACACCGGCCTCCTTTGCCAGCTGAACAATACGGCTGGCGCATCCGTCCATGGAGTAGAAGCTTATAAAGTACCCTCCTTTGGGCTTGGTCCAGCTGGCAATCCCCAGCTCTCCCAGCTCCTTTTCCAGCGTGTCTAAAACCAGCCGGAACTTGGGCCTCAGTATGGCCGCGTGCTTTTTCATAAGCTCTTTCACGTTGTCCACGCTCTTTAAAAAGCGTACGTGCCTCAGCTGGTTCATCTTATCGGGACATATGGTCTGCCTGGAAATAAGCTTAACCATGCGCTTAATATTGGCGGCACTGCTGGCCAGCGCCGCAATACCCGCCCCGGGGAATGTTATTTTGGAGGTGGAGCTGAATATATACACCCTGTCGGGGTTTCCCACATCCTTGCAAGCCTTAAGTATGTTCTTAAGAGGAACCTCTTCGTCGGTCAGATGGTGGATGAAATAGGCGTTGTCCCAGAAAATTCTGAAGTCGGGAGCCTTGGTTTTCATGGAGGCAAGGCGCCAAACCACCTGGTCCGAGTATGTTATCCCGTCCGGGTTGCTGTACTTAGGAACGCACCAGATGCCCTTTACCGCTTCATCCTCGGCGCATAAGCGCTCCACGGCGTCCATGTCGGGGCCGTCTTCCTTCATATCCACGACAATCATCTCTATCCCAAGAAGCTCACAGATGGCAAAATGCCGGTCATAACCGGGGCTGGGACAGATGAACCTGACTTTGGGCAAGCGTCCCCAGGGTTCACAGCCGTCACAAACCCCGAACAGCATAGCCCTGACAAGGGTGTCGTGCATCAGGTTGAGACTTGAGTTGCCGCCCACAATGACTTCATCGGGGCTCACTTCCAAGAGCCGGGCAAACAGCTCCCTGGCTTCGGGAATCCCTTCCACAACGCCGTAGTTGCGGCAGTCGACGCCCTTTTCCGTCAGATACTGCCTGTCATCCAGCATGCCCATGGAAAGGTCAAGCTGCTCCCGGCAGGGCCTCCCCCTTGACATGTCAAGCTTTAAGTCTCGCGCCTTAAACTCTTTGTATTTCTCTTCCAAAGCGCTCAGCTCATTCTTAAGCTCTTCTTTCCCTAGCGATAACAAAGATTTCATATACAAGCCCCCTGTCGTCTGCCTGTTATGTGGGATACAGGTACTTCTACTGCCTGCAATGACATTTATTCTAATACATAATATTCAATTTTGCAACTTTTTTATAGAAAAATGCAAAAATTCTATTTTAAAAGGCCTTTTGGAGAGTCAGAGCCTATCTAAATGCAGGATTGTTTAATATTAATTTCAATTCCCGGCTTTTTCCCCCTGCGTTGAAAAGCCTCCATTCAATAAATTTCCTCGGTTAATTGAAAAAATACCGGCCAAAATAATATCGAAAGGGTTCGTGACGGTCGAGCCAAGAGTGTTATAAGGTCAGTTTGGGCTTTATAACATTCGGTCAAAGACCAATATCGGGTCCGAGGGGCTCGATATTGATCGGCGAGAAGAGCCCTGTGACTAGACGTCCTGTAAGGCTTTACTGCAGTCACATGGATTGCAGTAAGGTCAAAAAGGATGCTCAGGGTTCGAGCTAAGATTGCCAGAGGTTCCGCAGGTTTTGTTGCTTCATCTGCAGCCTGAACATTGGTATGTTTAGTCCCTGAGATGAGACTTATGCTGGGGGTTTGATGCAGTCGGGAGATTGCATCAGGCTCCTAAGGTATCTCTGGCAACCGAGCAAAGGTTGGTACGGGTTTCGTAATGCTTGCATGCAGTCGCAAGATTGCATGCAGGTACGCAGAGATTCGTATCAGCCGGAGCGTAGATCGTCACGGGCTCTTTGTTATTAAGCCCCCCTCACCCCCGGGAAACGATCAGAAATTGAAAAGTTAAAAATTGAACGAAGCTGATATGTGACGGCTGTTGTCCTCAACATCTTTTTTATGAAAAATTTATGGGGCTGCCCCTTCAGTCTAATCTTCCTGGACAACCCCTGATAATCTTACCCGCTGTCAAGCTTGCAACAAAGGGACCTTTTCCGGGAAAGCGCCGCCCTGTCCGGCTATGTGCTCTCGCTCTTTATGGCATCCATAATGTTCTCGTGGCGTATTTTCCTCATGGAATACACCATGCTGGCAAATACCACGAAAAATACGCTCAGGATGCTTACCACCACGGTGCCCGCCGGCAGGCGGAAAGGTATTTCAACCCCCTGTTGTATGTTGGCATGAATCAGACGAGTGACCAGCGCGGAAACCGGCAGCCCGTAAAGCAAGGCCTTGAGCCCGTAAAATATGCACTCGCAATTCAGCATCCTGTTAAAACTGGCATCGGTCATTCCCACCGATTTTAACATTGCAAACTCTATCCTCCTCAAGTTGATATTGGTGGATATGGTATTCAGCACGTTTGCAATGCTGATGAGGGAAATGAGCACTATAAACCCGTAGGAGAACACCGACATGAAGGTGACGATATTGCGGCTGTTCTGCAGCATCCTTGCAATGTTGTGGAGGCTGCTGGCGGGAAGACCCGCCTCTAACAGCATATCTTTTATGTCCTCCTCGGCTTTGAAAGGATTTTGAGTAGCAAAATACATATTGGCCGGATTCCAGGCCTTCTCCGCGCCGTCAAAAACTGCCTTCCTTATCTCATCGCTTGTCACCAGCAGTATTGAATTAAAGGAAGGGGCGTAATCCGGCACCCCCAAGGGAGCCTCTTTTGCAAAAGCGACCAGTTGGATATCCTCCTTTAGCTGCCTTTCACCCTCTTCTTCCCGGAGGGTATACGTTAAGGACAAGCTCCCAGGCTTTTTGCCGCCCAGTATGCTGGAATTTACATACTTCCTCTCCTGGCTGTCATAATAGTGCTGGTAATCTATCGCAATCCCGGCAGGGGAATCGGGATTAGCAAAGAGGGATTCGTCAAGCCCCAGCCCGCGGGCATAGGAATTAAAGCTTTCCTTATCCACGCTGTAAACAATCACTGATACACGGGCATCCTCTCCAGGAGAGATATAACCCCTGTCAGCCATCCTGCCGTAAACCGAGGAATTGATGTGCTCCTTCGGAATACTTGCCATGGCATAAAGGGACCTTACAATGGAAGCCTGCTCTATGCCGTCCAGCTTCACAATATCCCTGTAAACCTTAAGGGCGGAGTCCTTCAAATCGCCCCTTTCATTGGTAAAGTAATACAGGTCAAATTTCTCATCCTGATATACGCTGGTAATACCCTCCATGAGATACATGGAAAAGGACGAAGCCGACACAAACAGGACTATGCTCATGACCAGGGAGACCACGGTGCTGCGGTAGCGCTTGCGGCTCCTCTTTAAATTTTTCAGGGCCAGATCCCCTTCCATGCCGTACAGCCTGCGTGTTAAGGGCCATGTCCTGACCTGCCGCGCTGTGAGCCTTATGTCCGTGGTCTTCCTTATGGCATCAATGGGCGATATCTTCCCGCTGCGCCATGCCGGTATATAGGCCGATACCAGTACGGTAACCAGGGCCAGAACCACCGCCGCCGCCACGGAAGGGACGGACACCGACAGACTCATGGGCACCTGGGGGCCCAGGAACGTGATGCTGGAAAACAAATCCCTCAGCAGATGCAGCGTTACG
>JAKOSZ010000302.1 GCA_029776555.1 Bacillota bacterium
CCTTGTGGTGGCAGGCCACCCCCTTTTCCAGCATTTTCTCCTCCACCTCATCGGCAAGGGCTTTTATGTGGGTGGTGGAACTCCCGCTGCATATAACAAAATAATCCGCCAGCAGTGATATGTTCCTTAAGTCTATTATACTAATGTCCCTACCCTTTTTAGACTCCAGGATTTCCACAATCTTGTCCAGGGTATCCTTGCTTCTCCCCAATACCCCATCAGTCCTCCCTCTTTTTGTACTGCTTTAAATTAATTTATTATACCACCTTCTTAAACCCATTGTGTAGATAGATGTGATATATTATATTCGAATGCCGTCCATTTATCTAACCCAATAAACCGGAGGTATGGACTTGGAACAGAGTATAAAAAAGGCTCTTCTTGAGATATTCAGGCTCATATACGAAAAAGAAGGCCCCAGGCACTGGTGGCCCGCCCAAACAAAATTCGAGGTCGTGGTGGGGGCCATCCTCACCCAGTTTGTCTCCTGGAAAAACGTCACCGAGGCCATCCGCAACCTGTATTCGGAGGGAGCCATGAGCATTGAGGGCATATGCAGGCTAAGCCAGCCCCGCCTCCAGGAGCTCATCCGCTGTACAAGGTTTTACAAGCAAAAAGCGAGAAAACTCAAGGAATTCTGTCTCTATGTCAGAGACAGGTACAGGGGGGACCTGCTCCTCTTCTTTGACAAGGACATGTACTCCTTAAGGGAAGAGCTGTTGTCCCTTTACGGCATCGGAGAAGAAACCGCCGACAGCATAATCCTCTACGCCGCCGAAAAGCCCATATTCGTGGTGGACTCCTACACCCGGAGGGTCTTTACCAGGCTGGGCTACTTCCACCCCCAAATATCCTACAGGGACATGCAGCGCTTTTTCATGGAAAACCTGGATGAGGACATCAGGCTGTTCAATGAATACCACGCCCAGATTGACGGCGTGGGGGCCCGCTACTGCACCAACCGGAAGCCCCGGTGCAGTCAGTGCCCCCTGGACAGCATATGCGTTAAGAGTTTTCCCGGCATCAGTGATGGAAAAGCCTCAGCCCCGTGAAAGCCATGACCATTCCATACCTGTCGCAGGCCTCTATGACAAGGTCGTCCCTTATGGAACCGCCGGGCTGGGCTATATATTTTACCCCGCTTTTCGCCGCCCGGTCTATGTTGTCGCTGAACGGGAAAAAGGCGTCGGAACCCAGGGAAACCCCTTTTATCCCGGAAATCCAGCTTTGCTTCTCCTCTTCGGTGAACTTCCTGGGCTTTTCCACAAACAGCCTCTCCCATTCTCCCGTCTCAATGATGGAATCCCCGTCCAGCAGGAGCTGGTCTATGGCGTTGGCCCTGTCCGGCCGGGATACTTCCTCCCTGAATCTTAAGTTTAACATGTCGGGATGCTGCCTTAAATACCAGGTATCCGCCTTATCTCCGGCCAGGCGGGTACAGTGGATGCGGGACTGCTGCCCTGCCCCGACGCCTATTACCTGCCCGTCCAGGGCATAACACACCGAGTTGGACTGGGTGTACTTCAGGGTTATCATAGCCACCACCAGGTCTCTCCTGGCCGGCTCCGGCAAGTCCCTGTTCCTGGTCACTATGTTGTCAAGCAGCGTAAAGTCCGGGACCACATTGTTCCTCAGCTGCTCGAAGGTTATGCCGAACACCTCTTTGGTCTCCATTTCCTCCGGCTGGTAGGAAGGGTCAATCTGCAGAATGTTGTATCCGCCCTTGCGCTTTTCCTTTAAAATCTTTAAGGCTTCGGGGCTGTAGCCGGGAGCTATCACTCCGTCGGAAACCTCCCTCTGGATTACAAGGGCCGTCTGCACGTCCACCTCGTCGCTTAAGGCTATGAAGTCCCCGTATGACGACATGCGGTCTGCCCCCCGGGCCCTGGCGTAGGCTTCCGCCAGGGGAGAAAGCTCCAGGTCGTCAACAAAGTAAGCCTTTTTTAGCTCTTCGCTTAAGGGAACGGCGGCCACGGCAGCCCCTGCAGGGCTCACGTGCTTAAAAGAGGCCGCGGCAGGACTCCCGAGGACCTGTCTTAACTCTTTAACCAGCTGCCATCCGTTTAAGGCATCCAGGAAGTTTATGTATCCCGGGTTTCCGTTTAAAACCCGGATGGGCAGCTCACCTTTCTTCATGTAAATCCTGGCCGGCTTCTGGTGAGGGTTGCAGCCGTATTTTAATAAAATCTCCTTACCCATGCTTTGTCCTCCTTTAATTATCTTCACTTTTTTTAAGACGCTCAAGCAAAAGCTGATTCCTGGCTTTTAAAGTGTCCGGGTGGAGCAGCTTCCCTTTTTCCAATACGTACACCATTGACCTTTCAAGGCAGTAGACAACGGCTTCGTCCAGGTCCTGTTCCGCCAGCTCCCGGGCCCTGTCCACCCCCGGGAAGCTCCTGGACGGCTCAATGCAATCGGCCAGGTATATGACCTTCTCCAGCGTCCCCATGTTTTCCCTGCCCGTAGTGTGAAAGCTGATTGCGTCAAGCACCTCCTGGCAGTCCACCCCAAAATCTTCAAAAGCCATCCGGGCGCTTAGGGGAGCGTGAATCAGCTCCGGATGCAGCATTGTTATCTCATCGGCGTTTACTCCGTACTTTTTGCATAGTTCCAGCAGCCTATCTCCCTCCACGTCCTTGGCGCAGTCATGTAAAAGGGCCGCAATTATTGCCTTCTCCTTTTCCGCGCCGTACTTTTCCGCCAGTTTTACCGCCGTCTCCATTACGTTCAGGGAATGGACAAAGCGCTCTGGGGA
>JAKOSZ010000303.1 GCA_029776555.1 Bacillota bacterium
CTTCCTCCTGACCATGGTAAGGGCATCCTTCACGTCCTGGTCGTCCCTGTGCCCGTCTATATCCACAAAGAAAATGTACTCCCCAAGCCGCTTTTTGGACGGCCTGGATTCTATCCTTGTCATATTGATGTCCCACAGGTTGAATATCTGGAGTATCTTGTACAGACTGCCCGGCCGGTCTTCCGTTGAAAAGACGATGGACGTCCTGTCCCGGCCTGTCCGGCTGCTGTCTTCCCTGGCAGCCACCACAAAGCGGGTAAGATTCCTTTCGCCGTCCTGTATACTTCTTTCCAGGACGTCCAGCCCGTAAACTTCAGCAGCAGCAATGGAGGCAATGCAAGCCGCGTTGCTGCCGCCTTTGGCCGCTGCCTCCGCCGCTTCCGCCGTGCTGTAGAAATAGCAGATTTCAGCATCCGGGAAGCGGGCGCTTATATACTTCCTGCACTGGCCCGCGGCCTGGGCATGGGAATAGATGTATCTTATGTCTTCCGCTTTACTCCCTTTTCTCACCAGCAGATTCTGAACTACGGGGATGATCACCTCTGCTTTTATCAGCAGGTCAACTTCGGCGGCCATTATATCCATGGTGGCGTTTACCGCGCCCTCAAGGGAATTCTCTATGGGAGCCACGGCTTCGTCCAGTTCTCCCCTTTGAACGGCGTAAAGCATATCCTGGATGGTGCCAAAGTCATAGAGTACGCAGTCATCCTTCCCCTCCACGTACTTCTGGGCAGCCTCCTGGGAGAAAGTCCCCTTTGGTCCTAGAAATCCTACCCTCCTCATACGCCCTCCTGAAGAAGTTATTTTGTCCAATCTGCTGTCCTTAAGTCAGCGCTTTTTCCGGCAGATATTTAAACAGCCCGCGGTTCTTTCCGCAGGCTGCCTGTCTTATTCCACCGTGTAAGGCAAAAGCGCTATCTGCCTTGCCCTCTTAATGGCCGTTGTCAACTGGCGCTGGTGCTTTGCGCAATTGCCGGTTACTCTCCTCGGAAGTATCTTGCCTCTCTCGGAAATGAACTTCCTCAACCTGGCAACTTCCTTGTAATCTATCCCGTCAATCTTATCTACACAAAAGGCGCAAACCTTCTTCTTGGCTCTTCTCATTTTACCAGCGGCTCTGCCTCTGGCTTCACCCTTTTCAGGGTTCTCCCTGGTGGTGTTCTTTTCCTTCTTGGTTCCTGGCATGGCTTATAACCTCCCTTCCCAAATAATTACCACCGCCAACAAAACCCGTTTCCCAGGGAAGGCTTAATATTCCGGAACTTAAGCCCGTCCTATTTATTAAAACGGAAGCTCGTCATCGTCTTCTATCGGGTAAAAGCCGTCACTGTCTTCCCCTTTCTGATCGGCTTCTTCAAAGCCTTCCTGTCTCGCAGGGGATGTTTCGCCTCTCCTGCTGTCGGCAAAATAGGCCTCTTCGGCTATTACCTCGGTCACGTAATGCCTTTTCCCTTCGCTATCATCCCAGGTCCGGGTCTGTATCCTTCCCACAATGGCCACCTGGCGGCCTTTCTGGAAAAACTTGCCGCAAAACTCGGCCAGCTTGCTCCAGGCCACAATGGGTATAAAGTCTGCCTGCCTCTCTTCGCCCTGCCTGGCAAACCTCCGGTCCACTGCCAGCGTAAAACTGCAGACAGGCGTATTGTTGCTGGTATACCGAAGTTCCGGATCCCTGGTAAGTCTTCCCATAAGGATTGCCTTGTTCATAAAAAAACCACCCTGTTAATCTTTTCTGACTATCAGGTACTTTAATATGCCGTCGGTTATTTTGAATATCCTTTCCAGCTCCTGGGGGAAGTCAGGCCCCGAGCTGAAGCTGGCCAGCACGTAATACCCTTCTGTCAGGTAATTCACTTCGTAGGCCAGCTTTCTCTTTCCCCATTCATCGAAGCTCTCCAATTGAGCCGACCCCTCAATGAGGCTTTTGAACTTCTCAACGAGAGCCTTTATGTTTTCCTCCCCCAATTCGGGATTGACGATGAACATTGTCTCATACTTACGGCTCATCAAACTCACCTCCTCACGGACATAAGGCCCTGTGTCAGGCACAGAGCAAGGATTTTATCTTTGAAAACATTTTACCCTATTCTATCACAGTGGGAAAAACTGCACAAGGGGTTGTTTTTGGACATGGTCCTATGGGCGCAAAAGCGGTTAATAAGGCTTTAGGAAGTTTAACACCTGGCCGTAAGAGTTGTAAAGCCGGTCCTATTGTAGTAAACTATCCCTTGCACCGGTAAATTGTCGTTTTTGCCGGATAAACAGGCCTGTCAGCCGAAACTGTATTGGTTGTCAAATTCACCCAATGCCGGAGGTCGTTTTTATGCTCTATCCGTTTAAGTTTAAGCCTGCGTATAAGGACTACATGTGGGGCGGGAGGAACCTGGAGAAGCTGGGCAAGGAGCTTCCCCCGGGAATCAAGGTGGCGGAAAGCTGGGAAGTGTCCTGCCACCCGGACGGGGTCAGCACGGTAGCCAACGGGCCGTATGAGGGCACGCCCCTTCCCGAGTTGGTGCGGAAGCTGGGCAGAAAGCTCATAGGAACTTCCCTTCCCGAAAGGGATTTGGCCAAGTTTCCCCTCCTGGTCAAGTTCATCGACGCCGACAATGACCTGTCGGTGCAGGTCCACCCGGATGACGCTTACGCCCAGGCCCACGAAAACGGAGAGTATGGGAAAAACGAGATGTGGTATATCCTGTCGGCGGAACCCGGGGCAAAACTCATCTACGACGTGGTCCCCGGCACTACCAGGGAGTCTTTCTTACAAGCCCTGAAGGAGGAAAGGCTGGAGGAATGCCTGAAATACGTTGAAGTTTCGGCAGGAGACACCATAAACATACCCGTGGGCCTGGTGCACGCCATAGGCAAAGGAATACTCCTGGCCGAGGTTCAGCAGAATTCCAACACCACTTACAGGGTGTACGATTATAACCGGGTGGACGCCAACGGAAAGAAACGGCCCCTGCACATCGAGAAAGCCCTGGATGTCATTGACTTTAACTCAGCGGGGAGAAGGGAAAAGGTGGAAGGCCTTCGGGTAGACCTGGGCGGCAACTGTTATAAGGTCTATAAAATAGCCAACCGCTATTTCAGCGTTGAGCTCTGTGAAATAAACGGAAAAGTAGAGGAACACGCCGACGGGAGCAGGTTCTTCATATATATATTCACCAGGGGAGAAGGCGTTATAGGTTACGAAGGCGGAGAGCTCCCCGTAAGGTGCGGAGAGACGGTGCTCATCCCGGCGGCCTTAGGCAGGATTTCCCTGGAAGGGAACTTCACAGCCCTGAAGGCATATGTGCCCGACATCGAAGAAAACGTAATCGCCCCCCTTAAAAAGGCCGGCTGCACCATGGAAGAAATCCTGGACAAGGTAGACGGCCTGAAATAAGCGCACAAAGGGACGGCACAAAGGGACGGTTCTTTTGTGTCTATAAAATAAAAACAAAGGGCTATGACTTAAACCCCGTAACTTTTATAAAAAGCCATAGCCCTTTATACCTTCTTAAAATTTATTTAAAACCTCTTTTAAAAGCCCATAACCCCGTGCGGCAAAAGATTTAAATATGGGGAGCGTAAGGGGGCGGTAATCCCCCTTAATTTATTGAGAAGAGGACGCCTTCTATTACCGGCATCCTTCATCCAGACGCCAAAAAGGGAGTTCGCCTTCTATCAGTTCCCAGTAGTCCATTTTACACCACCAGTGTTCCCTTCCCCCATGGCCCTGCGGGATAAACCCGAACTCGTCCCCGTTCCTCCAGGTTACCGTCCCATGGATTAGCAGACTTCCATCCTTGGACTTAATGGTCTGTAACCACATACATTCGACCCCCGCTTAATAATAAATCCTGCCTGTCTGGATACAGCAGATATAAAAAAACAGACTATACCGGTAGATGACTCTCAGGCCGGTTGCCCGGCTATTAAGGCGTGCACTTACATATATTTGCAATGTTGATAGTAAGTTAACACAGCCTTTTCATTCTAACTTTCCGCTAAACCCAAGTCAATAAAATCTGCCATATATTCCCCAGGTATTTTATTCATGTGAGTCACCGGGGACGATTTTTCATTGACTCATCCTTTATCCGTTACACTGTATTCGGTTAATAAAGACACGGGGACAGTTCTCCGTCTTCGCTGTCACACAGGAACCGTCCCCTTGTGCCTCCGCCTTTTCTGCTCCAATGCCTTTTCACAATTGCAGTATGTCATCAGGGGTAATCCCTATTTCTTTCACGTATTTTTCCAACTGAAGAACCCGGCCAATGCCAGCCAGGGAATGGGCATCGCTGGCAAAGTGAAACTTGCATCCGCAGTTCTTCGCTATCGTCAGTACACGCATGAAGGTCTCGTCATGAAATCCTTCCCTGACCCTGCCGCTGATTCCGGGAAAGCAGCCGGTGGTTATCTCAATGCTGACTCTGGCTTCTGCCGCCCGGTGGAAGGCTTCCTCAAACTCACTGTCTAAAATATAGGAAATAATCTCGTCAACATGGTCGCCATGATTCACCGGCAAAAAGGGATGGGTAATTCCTGTTGCCAGCCCCAGTCCCACTACCTCATTAAAATGCTGCAGCATCACTCTGGCAATATCCTTCGGTGTTTCTGCCCAGCTCGGCAGCACAAACCCTTTCATATGCACATGGGATGCCGGAATCAGGACAAAATCCAGCTGCTCTGCCGCCTCCCGGGATATGCCCACCTTGCCGTTGCCGCAGTATTCGGTCTCGCAGCCTACCAGGACCTTTACACCTTTCGTGTCTTTCGGGATCATGTCCCGGATTTTCAATATATGCTCCAAATCCTGCGGCATGTACCAATCTGAAGCTCCCGGCATTCTTGAATCCCACATGTGGTCTGCAAATCCGATGGTTTTAAGACCCTCTTCAGCCGCCCTGGCGATTATATTTTCCGGTGTCGCCTGCTCATCAGCGCAGCAGCTGGAAAGCGTGGTATGTATGTGTATATCATGGTCGACCAACATATTCCATGCCCCTTTTAATCAAATTAAAACCATTCTAACATACGGGGTATTGACAGTCAAAAACACTGGAGTAAAGGGTGCTTTGGTGTCGGATTTATTTTAACAGCATTAAAATCTATTCTTCCTGCTCTTCAAAGAATACTTGTTGATTATGATATATTCCACTACCCTTTTATTCCCTGGTTGGCATGGCTATACACTGGCCTCATCACGCAAACCCTGAAGATTGCTTCTCTTTTGTTCACTGTTGCACAGGAGCCGCCCCTTATATCCGGAGTTAGACAGAGAACCGTTCCCATGTCTATAGGGACTATCTCCTTGAAACTATTACACTGGAACCACTCCTTTGTGTTGCACATTTGCATTTATTGGTATAATAACA
>JAKOSZ010000304.1 GCA_029776555.1 Bacillota bacterium
CTAAAACTGATATAATTGAGTTCAAAACAATGACCGTCCTTTCGGGATTATTGGTGTTGTCGTAGACTCAATTATACCAGAAAAGAGGGGGTCATTGTTTTTTATTTCAAAAAATCCTTGAAACCCTTTGCAAATAGCATACTTCAATATAAACAGGGTGTAATTAACTTAACACTACGATTTTCGGTACGGGGGTATTTCAATGAAGCTTACCGGCGCAGAGATTTTTATTGAATGTCTGAAAGAACAGGGCGTCAACACCGTTTTCGGCTTTCCCGGCGGGGCGGTGCTCAATATTTACGACGCCCTTTACAGGACGGGAAAGGGGATAAGGCATATACTGACTTCCCATGAGCAGGGGGCCGCCCATGCGGCTGACGGGTACGCCAGGGCCACCGGGAAGGTGGGGGTGTGTATCGCCACATCGGGGCCGGGGGCAACCAACCTTGTCACCGGCATAGCTACCGCCTACATGGATTCGGTGCCTTTAGTGGCCTTTACCGGCCAGGTTCCCACCTCCCTGCTGGGGAAGGACTCCTTTCAGGAAGTGGACATTACCGGCATAACAATGCCCATAACGAAGCACAACTACATCGTCAAGGAGGTTTCCAGGCTGGCGGACATCATACGGGAGGCCTTTCGGATCGCCCAGGAGGGACGGCCGGGGCCGGTGCTGGTGGACATATGCAAGGACGTCACCGCGGCTTTGGCGGAATATGAGCCCAAAGAGCCTGAGAAGCCGGGAAGCGCTCCCCTGGGGGTTTCCGAAGAGGAGCTTGAGGCCGCGGCTCTGGCTATAAACAGCTCAGAAAAACCGGTCATCCTTTCAGGGGGAGGCGTGTCAATAGCCGGGGCTTCGCCGGAAGTCCTCATGCTGGCTGAAAAAGCGAAAATCCCGGTGGCAACGACTCTGATGGGACTAGGATCCTTTCCCGGAGACCATGAGCTCTTTATGGGAATGGTAGGGATGCACGGGACCAAGACCACAAACCTGGCGGTGTCGGAAGCCGACCTTATCGTCGCCATAGGCATAAGGTTCAGCGACAGGGTCATAAGCGATGTAAGCAGGTTTGCCCCCAACGCCAGGATAATGCACATCGACATAGACCCGGCGGAAATTGGGAAGAACGTGGTGGTAAACATACCCCTGGTGGGAAATGTGAAGAAGATTGCGGCAAAGCTGGCGGAGAGGACAGAGGCAAGGCCCTGTTCCCAGTGGAAGATGAAAATTGACCAGTGGAAAAAAGCCTATCCCCTCAAGTATACCCAGGACGGGGTTTTAAGGCCCCAGTATGTGGTGGAAAGGATTTACCGGCTGACGGAAGGGAAAGCTTTGATAACCACCGAAGTGGGCCAGAACCAGCTGTGGGCCGCCCAGTTTTACAAGTTCGGGGAGCCCAGACAGTTTATCTCCTCCGGCGGGCTGGGCACCATGGGCTTTGGGCTTGGGGCCAGCATAGGAGCCCAGCTGGGAAGACCCTACAAAAAGGTGATCAATATTGCGGGAGACGGAAGCTTCAGAATGAACTGCACGGAACTGGCTACAGCGGTAGAATACAAACTTCCCGTTGTCATTGCGCTTTTAAACAACCAGGTCCTTGGCATGGTGCGCCAGTGGCAGACCCTCTTTTACGGGGGCAGGTATTCGGCCACCACCATTGACCGCGGTACCGATTTTGTCGCCCTTGCCAGGGCCTACGGCGCGGAAGGAGTCACCGTAAAAAGGCCGGAAGAAGTGGACGAAGCCCTTAAGTGGGCCCTGGGCTTCACTGACAAACCGGTGCTCATAGATTTCGAGATAGACAGGGACGAAAAGGTGTTGCCCATTGTTCCTCCCGGGGCTCCCATAGATAAGCTGATCGAGGAGTGAAAAGCCAAAGGACTGTCAGCCCGGAAAGGACCTGCCGCCGTCCCGGCGCTTAAAGGGGCTTCGCTTTAGCCCCCGCAGAAAAGCGGGCAGCCCCGAAGGAGCCCTCCTTAACCCCTTAAGCCCAAAGGGGGCATAGCAGATTAGGCAAACTAGTATGCCTACGGCTTCCAGGGAGAGGATGTACCAGGGCCATGGCCCCAGGAAGTCCAGCATGGAAGGGTTTTCCGGTTTGCTGCACAGGAACATGTAGTTGCCGCCGGTGGCCATGTTCACCGGCACAAGGATGAGCATGTAGGCATTGGTAAATACGAAAGTCCTGAGTATGGAACGGGAAGAGGGACTGTGTTTCCACCCGAAAACCATGCAGACGATTGACGTGAGTATGGCCCCGTGCCCCAGGAAAAAGCAGAAAAACATGATGTGGGGAAAGGGGTAATAGAGGTCGGGGGTTAAAATGGCCTGAAGGCTTCCGCCCAGCCCCCAGTAATAGACTATGTCCAGGAGAAAGCGGCTTTTCATGAGCAGCATAAAGGCGGCCAGGAAGGAGGCGGCGTCGCACAGGTGAAGGGGAAGGGCGTAGTCAGGGGACCAGCTGCCGGTCCATATGTTCCAGCCGGTGATGAAGGCTTCATTCAGGATTAGAAGCCCGGCCAGCGTGAAACTGAAAATGCGTGCCCCTCTCGTGTTTCCTGCCCTGGAAAGCCATACCGCCAGCAGGATGTTTAACAGCACAATAACCACAAGAGCGGAAATGTGGGGTGCGGAAAAGGGCTCAAAGGGTTTTCCGACAATGCTCCCGCCAAAGAACTCGTTCATGTTCCTGTCACCTTTCGCCTTCTTTAATGAATTAATTCTTTCAAATTGGCAAATATCCTTTATAATAATAAATAGTGAAAGCCTGGCTCAACATAGCACAGGTTCTTTGTGCCGGACAAGTCCTTGGAGGCTGATTCCCTGCGGGCAGCTGCCTTCCGGCCCTATGGAACACGTCCGGAGCAGGGCCGGAGGCTCTGAAAAGGCTTTTGCCGTAACGGGGCTTGCCGAGAGGTTTGAGGATTGCCCGCAAGGCGTCGCTTTCCAATGGGCGTGAAAAGACATATTGAAGAGGGGTGATTTTTTGAAAGGGATAAGGGACTGTGCAGTACTTAGTAACGGCGTCGGTATTCCGTGGCTTGGCTTTGGCACCTTTAAAATACCCGAGGGCGAAGAGGTGATAAACTCGGTTAAAACGGCCCTGGAAGTCGGGTATCGCCATATTGACACCGCCGCAGTTTACAGGAACGAAACCGGGGTCGGAAAGGCGATAAAGGAAAGCGGCGTACCCAGGGAAGAGATTTTCGTGACCAGCAAGGTTTGGAATACCGATCAGGGCTATGACTCAACCTTAAAGGCCTTTGAAGAGTCTTTAAAGCGCCTTGACACCGACTACCTTGACCTGTACCTCATCCACTGGCCGAAACCCCTTTCAAGAGAAACCTGGAAAGCACTGGAGAGGCTGTACAGGGAAAGAAGGGTAAGGGCCATAGGTGTGAGCAACTTTAAGATACATCACCTGGAAGAGATTTTGAAGGACTGCGAGGTTAAACCCATGATCAACCAGGTAGAGTTCCACCCCCAGCTCACCCAGCCCGAACTCCGTGAGTTCTGTAAAAAGCACGGCATATTGCTGGAGGCATGGGCTCCTCTGATGCAGGGTAAAATATTCGACATACCCCTTATGGTTGAACTGGGCAGGAAGTACAATAGGCCAATTTCCCAAATAGTGCTCCGCTGGGACCTGCAGATGGGAGTGGTTACGATTCCCAAGTCGGTTCACCCGGACAGGATAAGGGAGAACGCCGGTATTTTTGACTTTGAAATAGCTCCGGAAGACATGGAGCGCATTGAGGAGCTGGATACGGGAATCCGCATCGGGCCCGATCCGGATCACATAACCTTTTAGAACAGACCAGACCAGGGGGACGGTTCTTTTGGTAAGCACCGGAAGCAAGCACCAGGGGGACGGTTCTTCTGTGCACTTTTCCGGATCAGAGACTCAACGCATTAATTAAGAGAGCTTCAAACGCAAAGGGACGGTTCCTCCGGGCAGTTGCCCGGAGGGACCATCCCTTTCATTTTTTACGGAAAAAGACGGCTGTTATCCCTTCGGGACAGCAGCCGTCTTTGCCATATTATGCGCTTTTCATATCAATCCCGATTCAGTTTTTGCCTTTTCAATCCCCGGAAAAGAAATCGCCGGAAACCCCGGCCGTTTTTATACGCCCAAACAGACTCGGGCATTCAGACCCAATTATTAATGGTTGAATGCCCTGTCAATGGCCTCGATCTTTTCGCTGTCTATGTTGACCACATCCCCTATGGTTCTGGTGGATATGAGGGCCCTGGCGCTGAACTCGGCAACCTCCAGCCGGTCGAAGGCGTTTATCAGGCTGCTGCCAGTGACGATTACGCAGTCGTTTTCCACAATGGCTATGGGAGTATCTTTACTGAAGACGTCGGCTACCATTTCCGGCTGCATAAAAGTGGAACCGAAAGGCAGCTTGGGCACATTTCTTAAGAGAACATAACTTTCCGGTATGGTCTTTGTTTCAAAAACCGCGTCGGTTACAGCGAAAGCCATTATGTTGGGCGGATGGGCGATGACCACCGAGTTGATGTGGGGGTGTTTTTCGTATATACGGCTGTGGAGCAGCACCGAACGGCTTGGGGTTTTCCCGGCCTCCTTCCAGCCGTTTTCAATTCTCACCAGGTCTTCTTCCAGCAGGTACTTCCTGTCCAGGCCGTAGGGGGTTATGATAAAGGAATTGCCGTCAAGCCTCTGGGAAAAGGTACCCTGAGTGCTGGTAAAAAGCCTGTGGTCATAGGCCCGGTGTATAAGTCCGCACATTTCCCTCCGGGCGGCCCTTTCCAAGCTGCTGTGTTTTTTGGGAATGAACTCATTTAAGACCACGTGCTGTTTTTTCCTTGATATCTCAATATTCTTATCCGACAGGGCCTTTGGTGTTCCCAGCCTTCTGGCTTCAATCTCAAGCCTTGCGCAAAAATCCAGGGTTTCAAAGGACATAAAGGCCTTGAACAGGTTTTCCTCTCCCACAACTATTCCGTGGTTTTCAAGTATTACGGTGTTAATGCCGCTTTCAAATACGGCGGCAATGTTTTGGCCCAGCTGCCTGCTTCCCGGCAGGGCAAATTCGGCCATCCCTATTTCGCCGCATATCAGCCTGGCGTTCGGTATAAGGCGGGTATCAGGTATCTTTCTCACTATGCTGAAAGCTATCAGCGCCGGGGAATGGGCATGGAGGACGGCTTTGATGTCAGGCCTCTTTTGGTATATCATTGCATGAAAGGGCAACTCGCTGGATGGTTTATGGGGACCCACAGTTGAACCGTCGGGCTTGACCAGCACTATGTCCTGGCTGGCGAGGCTGCCCTTGTCAATTCCGGCAGGGGTTATCCAGATGTCTCCGTTGTCATCCAGGATGGAGAGGTTTCCCCCCGATGTGGTGGTCATGCCGTTTCCGTATATCCTCTGCATAATCATTACCAGCTGGTCCGCCGGGTGCAATAACTCGAACTTCAAATAAAAAACCTCCTTGCTGCCATTGGTTGGCCTCATGATTATTCTACTACTTTTTTCACTTAATACAAGGGAATTTGCAAGCCTTGAAGAAAGCCCCAGGCTGCCCCTTTCCCGGGGCGGGGGATCATGCCGTGTTTTGGGGCTGACACCCCCTTGCAAAAACCCTGTTGCCGAGGGGCAGTCAAAAGCGCCGGCGGCAGGCCGGGGGCATGGCCTTACGGGCCAGGGCCCCGGTATTGTGCTTTCCCTGTTAAAAGTGGTATTATTGATTTAAGACAGTACCTTTAGGGGGGATTTGGCCGTGGTCAATATTCCGAAAGAAAGGCTTGGTATAGTTGCGGTAAGCAGGGACTGCTTTCCTGTAGAGCTCAGCCGGAGAAGGAGAGAAGCGGTTGTAAAGGCTTGCAAAGCCAGAGGGATTGAGATATTCGAAGCGGACACCGTGGTTGAAAACGAAAAAGACGTGTTAAAGGCGCTGGATGAACTGAAGAGGGCTCAGGTAAACGCACTGGTGGTTTACCTGGGGAACTTCGGCCCCGAAGGACCCGAGACAATGCTTGCCCAGAAGTTCGGCGGCCCGGCAATGTTTGCGGCGGCGGCGGAGGAAACGGAAAAGGACCTTTTTGGCGGGCGCGGCGATGCCCTGTGCGGAATGCTTAACGCTTCATATAACCTGGGTTTAAGAAAGCTTAACCCCTATATCCCGGAATACCCTGTGGGGACCTCTGAAGAAATAGCGGAAATGATTTCGGAGTTTAGGGATATAGCCCGGGTGCTGCTGGGGATTTCAGGCCTTAAAATATTCGGCTTTGGTCCAAGGCCCCAGGACTTCCTGGCCTGTAACGCCCCGATTAAACCCCTCTATGATCTGGGGATAGAGGTAATGGAAAATTCCGAACTGGATCTCTTTGAGGCCTTTAACAAGCATGAAGGTGACAGCAGGATTCCCTCCGTCGTTAAGGAAATGGAGGAAGAGCTGGGAGAAGGAAACTGCTATCCCGGTATACTTCCCAAGCTTGCCCAGTTTGAGCTTACGCTTTTGGACTGGATGGAGGAGAAAACAGGGGCTTCCCAATTTGCCGTTTTTGCCAATAAGTGCTGGCCGGCCTTCCAGACCCATTTTGGCTTTGTTCCCTGTTATGTCAATTCACGCTTTGCGGCAAAAGGCATTCCCATTTCCTGCGAAGTGGACATATACGGCGCCCTGAGCGAGTACATCATAAGCTGCGCTACGGGTATGTCCGCCACCCTTTTGGATATAAACAACAGCGTCCCGAAGGACATGTACGAAAGCAACAGGAATAAATTTGCGGGATACAAGTTAAGCGACCTGTTTATGGGTTTCCACTGCGGCAATACGCCCAGCTGCTGCATGAAGAACCCTGCCCTCAAATACCAGCTCATAATGCACAGGCTCCTGGAGCCCGATGTTGAACCCAATATTACCAGGGGAACCCTTGAGGGAACCATAAAGCCCGGCGAAATTACCCTGTTCAGGCTGCAGGGGACGGCTGACTGTAAGCTTAGAAGCTATGCAGCCCAGGGTGAAGTAATAGACGTGGATCCCAAGTCCTTTGGGAGCATAGGCGTGTTCGCCGTTAAGGAGATGGCCAGGTTTTACAGGTATGTGCTCATAGAAAAGAGGTTCCCCCACCACGCAGGGGTGGCCTTTAAACACGCTGGCAAGGTTCTGTTCGAGGCTATGAGAATGCTGGGAGTGGAGGATATTTCCTACAATCAGCCCTCCGGCTTGCCCTATAGGAACGAGAACCCTTTTAAATAAGATGGAGGGATTTTATGACACCCAGACAGAGATTTATAGAAGCCCTTGAGAGGAGACCCCTGAAAGGAAGGGTGCCCCACTTTGAGCTGGTTTTTTTCCTGACCATGGAGGCCTTTGGCAAGGTCCACCCTTCCCACAGGTCTTACCACCAGTGGGACCAGATGACGGAAAAGGAAAAGGGGCTCCACAGGGCGGACATGGCAGAACTTTATATAGCCACTGCGGAGAAATACGAGCACAGCGCGATTTTTCTGCACCCTAACCCCTATAGGCTGGACGAAACCATAAGGATGCTTGAGCTCATCAGGGAGAAAAGCGGCGACAAGTACTTCACCATGATTCACGGGGATACGACTTTCGGCATACCCGACGGCGCCGGCATGTACGATTTTGCCTGCAGGCTTGCCGACGAACCGGAGAAGGTGAAGGAGGAAGCCGGCAGGGCCGTGGATGAGGCGCTGAAGAAGGCGGAAGTTTTAGCGGGGCGGGGCCTTTTGGACGGCTTTGCCCTCTGCTCCGACTACTGTTTCAACAGCGGCCCCTTTTTAAGCCCGGCGGCCTTCTCGGAGTTTATAACGCCTTTCCTCGCCAGGCTAATTAAAGGATACAGGGATATGGGCTTTTATACCATAAAACACACCGACGGGAACATAATGCCCATACTGGAGCAGCTGGTTCAGGCCAACCCTCACGCCCTCCACTCTTTAGACCCCCAGGGGGGAGTGGACATTGCCGAAGTAAAAAGGCTGGTTGGGGACCGGGTATGCCTTATTGGAAATGTAAACTGCGGCCTGCTTCAGACCGGGACAGACGAAGAGGTAATCCAGTCGGCGAGCTATGCCCTTAAAAACGGCATGCCGGGAGGCGGCTATATCTTTTCCACCTCCAACTGCATATATACCGGCATGTCCCTTGAGCGCTACGAACTCATGCTGGACGTGTGGCGGAGAGAGGGCAACTGTTTATAATGCCCGGCTGATCTTAAGAAGGAGCTCCGGCGCCCGGAAGGCAAAAGGGATTGGGGCGCGGGGAACCGTTTATTAAAATACTGTGAAGGCTTATGACAGGGTGAAAACCCTGGTGTTTTGGCAGCGGTAAAATATATTTGAAAGTAAAGGGGAGTCGCTATGAAATCCAGAGCGGTGTTCTTTGTAGGTAACAAAAAGGCGGAGGTAAGAGAGATAGACATTCCCGACCCGGGGCCCGGACAGGTGCAGGCCAAATGCCTGGCCAACGGTATCTGTATGGCTGAAGTCTTCGACTATAACAACAAGCATTTCAAAAGTCCGGCTCTGGTGGGCCATGAAGGCCTGTGCGTGGTCACCAAAACAGGGAAGGGCGTAAGCCGTCTAAAGGAAGGGGACTACATCGGAGGCTACATTAACTGGAGCGAGTATGTCAACGTGGGAGAATACAGCGTGGTAAAGGTAACC
>JAKOSZ010000027.1 GCA_029776555.1 Bacillota bacterium
ATGCGGGGTGGCCAGCCTCTCTATGGCCGGGTCGTTGGCCAGGTTTATAAAGAGGACGGCCCTGTCTATGGAACCGGTCCTTTTGAAGTCGCTTATAAAGAAGTCGGCCTCTTCAAAGGTTATGCCCATGGCTGCAAACACAACGGCAAAGCGGCTTTCCGTGCCGATAACCTTCGCCTGTCTCGCAATCTGGGCGGCCAGCTGCGCGTGGGGCAGTCCCGACCCGGAGAAGATGGGCAGCTTCTGGCCTCTTACCAGGGTGTTAAGCCCGTCGATGGCCGAGATCCCGGTCTGGATAAACTCCGACGGGTAGTCCCTGGCCGATGGGTTCATGGGTATACCGTTTATATCCATCCTGGCCTCGGGTATCACCTCGGGTCCCCCGTCAATGGGCTTCCCAAGGCCGTCAAAAACCCTGCCCAGCATATCTATGGACACAGGAAGCTCAAGGCTTCTCCCTAAGAACCTTACCTTGCTCTGGGCCACATTTATTCCCGCTGAGCTTTCAAAGAGCTGAACCAGGGCGTTGTCCCCGTCCACCTCCAGCACCCTGCACCGTCTTATCTCGCCGTTGGAAAGCTCTATCTCTCCCAGTTCGTCGTATTTTACTCCCTCCACCTGCCTTACCAGCATGAGCGGGCCCGCCACTTCGGAAATGGTCCTGTACTCTTTAAGCACCCTACTCTACCTCCTTGGATATAAGCTGGGAAATCTGTTCATCAAGCTCCTTCTCCATCTCGTCAAAGCGCCTGTCCACCTGGTCTTCCGGGGTATACTTGGCCCTCCCTATATTCTCCCTCACAGGGAGCTTGAACATCTTTTCTATGTCCACCCCGGATTCTATTGCCTTTCTCCCTTTATAACAGAAGGAGAGGATCAGCTTCAGCATCCTGTACTGCTTGTGCAGCGAGGTGTAGGTGTCCACTTCGTGGAAGGCGTTCTGGTGGAGGTAGTCCTCCCTGATGGACCTGGCCGCTTCCAGTACCAGCCTTTCGTTTGGCGACAGGGCGTCAACCCCTACCAGCCTCACTATCTCCTCCAGTTCGGCCTCCTCCTGCAAAATGCGCATGGCATCGGCTCTTAAGCCATGCCAGTCCTTGGCTATCTTTTCGCTGTTCCAGCGGTCCACCCTGTCCAGGTAGAGGGAATAGCTCAAAAGCCAGTTGATGGCCGGGAAGTGCCTCCTGTAGGCAAGTCCCGCGTCAAGGCCCCAGAACACCTTAACGATTCGCAAAGTAGCCTGGGTCACCGGTTCTGAAAGGTCGCCGCCCGGAGGGGAAACCGCTCCTATGGCGGTAAGGGAGCCTTCCCTTCTGCCGGAGCCTAAGGTTATTACCCTGCCGGCCCTCTCATAAAACTGCGCCAGCCTTGAAGCGAGATAGGCGGGATAGCCTTCTTCACCCGGCATCTCTTCCAGCCTGCCGGACATCTCCCTTAAGGCCTCGGCCCACCTGGAAGTGGAGTCGGCCATGAGGGCTACGCTGTAGCCCATGTCCCTGAAATACTCGGCTATGGTTATTCCCGTGTAAATTGAAGCCTCCCTGGCGGCCACAGGCATGTTGGAGGTGTTGGCTATGAGCACCGTCCTTTTCATCAGGGATTCGCCGGTCCTGGGGTCCTTAAGCTCCGGGAACTCCATGAGCACGTCAGTCATCTCGTTGCCCCTCTCGCCGCAGCCTATATACACCACTATATCGGCGTCGGCCCACTTTGCCAGCTGGTGCTGCACCACCGTCTTCCCGCTTCCGAAGGGGCCCGGCACCGCCGCTACCCCTCCCTTTGCCAGGGGGAACAGGGTATCTATTACCCTCTGGCCGGTTACCAGGGGCTCCTCCGGCGGCAGCTTCTCCCTGTAGGGCCTTTCACGGCGCACAGGCCACTTTTGCAGCATGGTGACGTCGGCTGCCTGACCGTTATCCTGCCTTATCCTGGCCACTACCTCTTCTATGGTAAACTCGCCGGACCGTATCTCTTCCACCCTGCCCCTTATTCCATAGGGCACCATTATACGGTGCTCCACTACTATGGTCTCCTGCACCGTACCCAGTATATCCCCGGCTTGGACCTCTTCCCCTTCCTTCACCGAGGGCACAAATTTCCACTTCTTCTTCCTGTCCAGGGGGTTTATTTCGATGCCCCTGGTAATGTTGCTGCCCACCAGCTGCCTCATTTCCTCCAGCGGCCGCTGTATACCGTCAAAAATGGCCCCGATAAGGCCCGGTCCCAGCTCAACGCTTAACGGCGCCCCTGTAGAGTAGACGGGCTCTCCCGGCCCAAGGCCGGCGGTCTCCTCGTAAACCTGTATGGAAGCAAGGTCCTCGTGCATTTCTATTATCTCGCCTATAAGCCTCTGCTCGCCCACCCGGACCACGTCAAACATGTTGGCGTCTCTCATGCCCCTGGCCACTACCAGCGGTCCGGATACCTTAATTATTGTCCCCTGAACCAACTCCATCCCTTCCTTCTTGCGCAATTGTGAAAAGTCTGGCGTATTGTTTTAACTTGGGTCTTATTTTCCAGGCCGGAACAAGCTAAATCACAAAACGCGCCGTCTTAATCTCCGCCTTTAAAGAGAATGTCGGCACCTACCGCTTTCTCCACCGCCTTCTTGATTCTCGCCATGCCTAAGCCTAAGCTCCCTTTATTGCCGGGAATGGTTATTATGGCCGGAATTCTCTCTGTCCTGTATTTATCAATGGCATGGGTCATGTCTTTTGCCAGCTGGTCGGTGATAAACACCACCGCATAGCCTTCCCTGGCCAGCCTGTCAAGGACATCCGCCGCCTCTTTCGCGCCGGCGGCCGGATGCACCGACATACCTACGGCTTTAAAGCCCAGTATGGTGTCCTTGTCCCCTATAACGCCCGCTCTATACATGGATATCCCTCAGCCTCTCTCTTATTACCTCGCCGGGTATTCCGTTCTGCTTCCCGACAATTACTATCCTTACGTTCCTGATCTCGTTCTCCTTGATAATAAGGTAGCTCACCAGCGGTTCAACCCCGAAAGCCCTGTACCTCACCTTCTGCACGAAGGAAAGCAGGTACTCGTCCGCCAGTTTTTCCAGCATGGCAAGGCTGCCGGTGCGGATGAAACTGCCGATCCCCTCCTCACACAGCCTGCCGTAAGGCGTAAACCTCATCCTTTCCACAAAGGCTTCCAGGGAAGCGTCAAAGCACTCCGAATATATGTCTTTCCTTACCTTCCCCCCGGGGGCCGTTACCCTCTCAAAAAACGCCCATTCCCTGCCCAGCCTCTTTACCCTGACAAAGGCTTTAATGTTGGTCAAATCGGCTGAAACTGCCGCCAGCTCCGCCAGGAAGGGCTCTCCGCTTTCCCCGGCCGCCTCCCGGACGTGTTTCAGATAACCGGCGTCCAAAACCATGTCCACCGCCTGGGGGTCGCCTGTCCTGTTGAAGGCGTCAATGGCATCTTTCAAGGCCCTGGCCATAACTCCTGGCATGGAGTTAAACTTCCTCTCCCTGACCAGGACTTCCAGGGTGTTTACAGGTATGGCCCCGCCCTCTTTCAACGGCCGGCTGTCCCCGCTTTCCCCAAATTCGGATTTAAGCAGGACTTTCAGGTTGTGGTAATCCCGGCCCAGCAGGAACATGTCAAAAATCTCCGGCCGGGGGGCAAGTTCCCTCAAAAGGCCGTACACCTTCTTCTCTTCGTCTTTTAGGAGCTCTTCGAAGTCATAGTCCTTTGAACCCATATCCTCCAAATAGCCATAGTCTGCCTCGGCCAGGACTTTCGCCGCCTCTTCCAGGCTGCCTGCCTCTACCATTCTCTCTATTCGGTTTTTGTCAATGAGCTTTCTTTCAAGCGTCCGTATTCTTCCTACGGCATACGCGTATTGAGTATCCGCCCGCAAAAGAAGTCCTCCTTCCGCACCGCCCGTACTATTCGGAGAACAGTATGCCTATAACCTCAGCCTCCAATTCTCCCCGCCTGGTCTTTACCAGGGTCTCAAGGGAACAGTTAATCTCCACGTTCCCCCGGCGCAGTATGAAACCGCCGGCTATATCCGCCTCCTGGCCGGACAGGGTAACATTACCCTTTACTCCTTTCTCCGAAAGGCGCCGGTTGATTTCCGCCGTTAACTCCTCCGTATCCAGGCGTTCCCTGTCCCTTTTGCCAAGAATTATCTCTTCGCTGCCGGTCCTGGCCAGGTCCGCGGCCATGCCGGCCAAAAAGCCTAGGTACTCTCTTTCCGGGAGGTTCATAAGCTTCTGGAGGGCTCTTGAAAAGGCTTCGTTGATGATTTCCTGCTTTACCTCCAGCTCTTTTTTCCTGGCGTCAAGCCGGGCGGCTTTTATAAGCCTCTCTTTGGCCGCCTCCGCCTCCGCTTCCGCTCGAGTGAGCATATCCTTCCGCTTTTTCAAAGCTTCGGCCTCGGCCTCTTTTATAATCCCCCGGGCTTCCTCCCGGGCTTTCTCCAGGTTCCCGTCAGCCGCCGACCTCGCGTCCTCACGTATCCTTTGGATAATCCTGTCCACTCCTGACATTCCGCATGCTCCTTTATCGGCTGATTACGCCCTCCCTATGAGGAGAATTGACACGAGGAGGGCAAGTATGGCGTACACCTCCACCATGAGGGCGAAAATTACACCTTTAATCATGTCCTGGGGCCTTTTTGCCACGATACCGATGCCGGCCGCTGCCACCCTGCCCTGGTATATGGCGGAAAGGCACCCCACGATAGCAATGGGAAGGGACGCTGCAAAGAGGTACAGCCCCTGGGTAATGGCTAAGCCGCCGATGTTGGTCATGATCAGGAAGGCCGCCACGAATCCGTAGAAGCCCTGGGTACCCGGCAAGACCTGGAGAATCATGGTCTGTACAAACTTGCCGGGGTCCTCAGTCACAACACCTGCTGCGGCTTCTCCCGCAATGCCTACTCCCCGGGCCGAACCGATACCGGCCATAAGGAATGCCAGCGCAGCCCCCAAAAATGCCCAGAAATCCCCGTTTTCCATCAGTACGCTAAACAGTTTCTCCATTCTTTAACTCCTCCCCATCAATTATTCTGGTGTAAACTGAATTCCATTTAAGAGGCGAAAATTCCCTTCCGCCCCCGCTGTAAAACTTGCCGAAGAACTCCAGGTACTGAAGCCTGCAGGAATGAACATAGGAGCCCAGGGCGTTTATTGCCATGTTGAAAGCATGGCCGAAGATGAAGACAACAATGAAGACCAAGGCCCCCAGTACGTTGTCAAGGCCTCCACTGGAACCCAAATCGTTGATTATATTGCCTAAAATTGCGGTGGTAAGCCCAAGGGCCAGCAGCCTGGAATAGGAAAGCACGTCTCCCACGAAACCCGCCAGGTCATATAACTTTGCCAGCCCTGAAAGCAGCCTCACTATTATGTTCCTGTTGTGCCTTCCCTGGGTGGCCACAAGCAGGACCGCCCCCGCAACAAAAAGGTATTTGCCCGCCTTTACCAGGGGCTGGACCTGGACGGGATCCACCTTGGGCAGATAAGGCAGCACAACGAATATGGCTCCTGTAAAAAACACATACCAGAAGACCGTGTCAAAGAGGATGTCCAGGTATTTCTTCTCCTTAAAGAGGTTGTAGCCCCGCACTCCAATCCCGGTATATATATGGAATACGCCGAAGCCCAGCGACCATAAGAGCATCCTCTCCGGGTCGCTGACGGGGTCAAACCACAAAGGCTGAAGGCTGAAGTGCCCCAGGCTTATGACGTAAACCGCATTGCCAAACCAGCTTCCGAAGAGAGCCCCCCAGAACACCGTAGCCAGGCCGCAGTAAAAGCCCAGTTTTAAGAAGCGGCGGAGCCCTTCCTCAAGCCTGCCGCGGTATTTTTGCAGCAGGAACCAGCAGCCCAGGGACATCAAAAGCCCGTAGCCGGCATCGGAAAACATGAGCCCGAAAAACATTATGAAGAAGGGAGCCATAACCGCGTTAGGGTCAGCCTCCTTAGGATGGGGAAGGCTGTACATCCTGGTGATATTCTCTACCGAAGCAGCCAGCTCGCCGTTCTGAAGCAGCACCGGATACTCCTCGTCTTCCTCCGGCTGGCGGATTTCGACGGCACAGTCCCAGTTCCGGCTTAAGGCATCCTGCACCTTCCCGGCCAGGGCCTCGGGCACCCAGCCTTCCAGGAAGAAGGCCGCCCTTGTGTTCAACAGCCTTGATGAGGCTTCGCACTTCTCTTTCTCGGCAACAAGGCAGTCATAGAATATTTCCAGGTCTCCTGTCATACCGGACAAGGAGGCTATTTCCCCTTCAATGCTCTCCCGCTCTTTATCCAGGCTTTTTATCCTGTCCTGGCAAAGCCTTATGTTTCCCGCCGCCGTGCCCTTTAAATCCCTGAACTGGACCCTGCTGAAGGAATAGCGTTTTAACAGCTCAGAAAGGTCGCTTTCCCTGCTCTTGTGGGCTATGAGCAAAAGGAAGGCCTGATCCCTGTCCTGGCCTAAAAGCTCCAGGTAAGCCTCAGGCAGGTTTTGCTCCACATCCTTCTCAAGCTCTTCCACGCCGGCAGCGGCAGGCACAACGCCCAAAAGAACCGTGGTGTACCTGGTTGCAGCGGTCTCAAGGGGCAAATCCAGGCTTGCGTATGGCTTTAGAGTTTCAATGAGATTGCTGAGCCTGTTCTGCTCAGTCCTGATGGAATTGGACCTGTTTTCCAGGTCCCGGACCCGTTCCACGACCTCCCAGACCCTGTCCCTGTTTTCCATGGTCCTGGCATAAGCGGCCCAGTCTACTGTACGCCTGGGTTCAAAAATGCTCCTTTTTCTTTTATCATACTTTCCCAGTACGGCCAGGGCCTGTTTCACACGCTCCATGTCCCACTCGACGCGGGAAACCTCTTCTTCGGCTTTTTCTACCCTGGCCAGCCGGAGAAGGTCTTCACCGTCCCGGCGGTCGCCCGGGGCAATCAGCTCCACTACCCCCAGCTTCATAAGAGCGTTTATCACGGTCTCTTTGTCTCTCTCAAGGCCGATTATGGATATCCTGGCCATTTTAACTACCGCCATAGACCTTCACAACCTTCTTTACAATGGTGTCCGCCGCCTTCTCTATCTTATCCGAAGCCATAGCCCTGATGGCGCCGCAGCGCTCCCCGGTTTCGCGCTCTATTTCCCTTACTTCGCTCCGGGCCAGTTCTATGGCCTTTTCCACAATTTTTCCGTACTCTTCTTCCGCCTTTTTTTCTTCCTCTCCCAGCAACTTCCTCGCGTCTTCACCGGCCTGGAAGACTATTTTCTTTGCCTCCTGGGAGGACTGCCTTATAATGCTTTCGGCTTCATCCTCTGCCTCCCTTATGGCCTTTATAAGGTCCAAGGTCATTGAATCACCACCCGTAACCACCCTTCGGCGGGAATTTACATGCGCCTGAAAAATTGTCGTCCCCAGGCAAATATCGGATTTTTCTCAATCCGGTTTTAGAAAAGCTTTAAAACTGATCTGCCCCCGGCTAAAACTACAGCTTTCCCTTCCGCCGGTTTCCACGGAAGGCGGCCTGTAATCCGCCCCCATGCCCGGCAGCTTGCCTGGAATCTCCTCTTTCAACGCAAGACATATCCACTAAATCCTGGCCACTCCCGAATCCCTGGCGGCCTGCGCCACAGCCGAGGCTACGGCCTGGCCCACTCTGGGGTCAAAAGCCTCGGGCATTATATAGTCCTCGCCGAGCTCCGCGGGAGAAACCACTTCGGCAATAGCCCTGGCCGCCGCAATTTTCATCTCGTCGTTTATGTCACTGGCCCTTACATCCAGGGCCCCTCTGAAAATCCCCGGGAAGGCCAGAACGTTGTTTATCTGATTGGCAAAGTCCGAACGGCCTGTACCTACTACCCTGGCCCCGGCCTCTTTCGCTTCATCCGGCATTATTTCGGGGACGGGGTTGGCCATTGCGAAAATTACCGGGTCCTTGGCCATGGTCCTCACCATGTCCCCGGTCAGTATCCCGGGGCCCGACAGGCCTATAAACACGTCCGCCCCTTCTATCACCCGGGCCAGCGTTCCCTTCTTTTTCTCCAGGTTGGATATGCGGGCCATTTCAGCTTTCTCGGAGTTTAAGTTTTCCCTTCCCTCGTATATGGCGCCCTGCCTGTCGCAGAGTATCACCTTTTTAAGCCCCATGCTCATAAGAAGCCTGGTGACGGCTATACCGGCGGCTCCCGAGCCGTTGATAACCACGGAAACGTCCTCTATCCCTTTTTTTACGATCTTCAGGGCGTTTATCATGGCCGCCAGCGTGACCACCGCCGTACCGTGCTGATCGTCGTGAAATATGGGAATATCGCAGACTTTCTTGAGTTTTCTCTCTATTTCAAAGCACCTGGGCGCCGATATGTCTTCCAAGTTTATGCCTCCGAAACTGCCGGATATGAGCCTTATGGTATTTACTATCTCATCCACGTCCTTTGACCTTATGCACAGCGGAAAAGCGTCCACGTTGCCGAAGAGCTTGAACAGGACGCACTTTCCTTCCATAACGGGCATTCCGGCTTCCGGACCGATGTCCCCCAGGCCGAGCACCGCGGTGCCGTCGGTAACAACCGCAACTGTGTTCCACCTCCTGGTATACTCGTAGGACAGGTTCACATCCTTCTGGATTGCAAGGCACGGTTCCGCGACCCCGGGCGTATAGGCCAGCGAAAGGTCCCTTTTATTTTTAACGGAAACCCTGCTTACAACCTCTATCTTCCCTTTCCACATACCGTGCAGCGCCAATGATTCCTGCCGAACATCCATTTTTTTACCCCCTTTGTTTTTCCGGCTGTATTTCAATCACTGCTGCCTGTTCTTCTCATAGATTATTCTGAGCCCCTCCAGCGTCAGGAAAGGGTTTACCGTGTCAATGGCCCTGGACTCTTCCGCAATAAGCCTTGCAAGCCCTCCTGTGGCCACAACCTTCACCTTGTCTTCCTTCATCTCTTCCTTCATCCTGCTTACCAGGTAGTCTACCTGACCCACATAGCCGTAAATGATCCCCGACTGCATATTGGCCACGGTGTTCTTCCCAATTACGTTCTCGGGCTTTACCAGCTCTATCCTGGGCAGCTTGGCAGCCTTCTGGAAGAGGGCTTCGGCTGCTATTTTTATGCCGGGGCAAATGGCTCCTCCGAGGAATTCCCCCTTTGACGACACGGCGCAAAACTTGGTGGCAGTCCCAAAATCCACAATAATAAGCGGGCCCCCGTAAATTTCATAACCCGCCACGGCGTTTACAATCCTGTCGGCCCCCAGTTCTTTGGGGTTTTCATACTTAATGTTTATGCCTGTCTTTATCCCCGGCTCCACCTTAATGATTTCCTTTGTAATGTACTTCCTGATGGCGTGTTCCAGGGAATACATGATGGGGGGGACCACCGACGCTATTACCACTGCCTCAACCTTGCCTATGTCCAGTTTCTCGTAGTTGAAAAGGCTTATAATAAACATTCCCAGTTCATCGGAAGCCTTTTCCCTGTCCGTTCCCATCCTCCAGTGGTGCAAAAGCTTGCGCCCTTCAAAAACGCCCATCGTTGTATTGGTATTTCCAACGTCCATTGCCAGAATCATTGCCGTATCCTCCAAATCACAACCCAAGTCTCATGCCGCGAATCTCTTTTATTTCAAGCTCTATCTCCTTCTCTATCCTGGCTATGTCAGCTCTTATGTCTTCCACGGTCTCGAGGGCCCTGGCCCTGGCCTTATCCCTCTGCCGCTGACCGGGGCTGCCATAGGCCGGCCCGGTCTGGCTGTCCCTGCGGAAATTCCGGTTGTGTCCGCCTTCCCACTTCCTGGGCTGGTCAGCCCCATGCCTCTGCTCCTGGACATTCCGCTGTTCCTGCGGGCCTCTTGGCATTTTGTTCTTACCGGCTCTCGGATTGTTTTTCCTGTACATGTTGTTCTGCCTCATAAACCCAATTCTCCTTTCCAATTGTACGGCAGACATTATTCTTTATGCAAAAGCTAACAGTTTTAATGCGTTTAACCCCAACACCGCTTCCTCAACCTCTTTTTCCAGCCCCAATCCCCTGATTCTTTCAAGCTCCCGTGCCTGGCTTGTCCAGGGCGAGTCGGTGGCAAAGAGCACCTTTTCATAGCCGTGGCTGAGAATCATCCGCCGGGCCCGGTCACTGCCCATGGCCCCGATGCTGAAGGACGTGTCAAAGTATATGTTGGTGCCCACCAGGTATTTCTCAACTTCATCCCAGTACAGGTAGCCCCCGAAATGGGCCGCCACCACTTTCCCCCCGGGAAAGGTTTCAATAACCTTTTTAAGCATCGCCGGAGTGCAGTGGTATGGCTCCGGAAGACCGATATCCACCCCTGCGTGAAAGAGGATGATCAGTCCCAGTTCAAAGGCCTGCTCGTATATGGGAAACATCTCCGCCGCATCGACGAAAAAACCCTGGTAGTCGGGATGCATTTTTATGCCTTTCAGGCCCAGTTCTTTTATTTTGGAAAGCTCTTCCTTCCACTCCCCGTAACCGGGGTGAATGGTTCCGAAGGCTATTATGCCGTCCCCCTGCGCCTGGGCTGCCCACTGGTTTATCTTGGGGGTTTGAGAAGCTTTCGTAGCAACAGGCAGAACCACGGCTTTGCCAATACCCGACTCCTTCATGGAAGCCTTAAGTCCCCCTATGGTTCCGTCCAGCCATGGCTTTACGCCGCCGCTTTCAGCCAAAGCCGTCAGTGCCCTGGGGGCCAGGGAGTCCGGGAAACAGTGAACATGAAAATCCACAACCATTTTACCATACTCCTGTCATCAAATTCCCCTTAAGGATACCTCTCCCGACAGCACGGTTTTTACCGTCCCGTCCTCACAGCGGACTACCAGTTCCCCGGCACGGGTAATGTCTATCGCCCTGCCCGTAAACCCACCGTCCTTCCCGAAAATTTTCACTTTCCTGCCAATTGTAACCGAATACTCCTTCCAGCGGCTTAAGATATCCTCAATAGAATTATTTTTTATTTTACTATATATTTTCTCGAGTTCAAAGAGGATTGTTATAATTATAACATTCCTGTCCGGGAATGGGTAAACCAACTTACGCCTTTCTTCCTCTCCCGCGCTTTCCAGGTAAGATGCCAGGGATCCGGCCGTATCCCTTAGTTCAGGTGGAAAATCGCCTTCCCTGTGGCTTACGTTAAGGCCTATGCCGAGCACCACAAAGTGTATCCGGTCCGGTTCCGAGCTCATTTCAGAGAGTATCCCGCACACCTTCCTGCCGTTTAAAATGACATCGTTGGGCCATTTAATGCCCGCCCGTATGCCCATGACTTTTTCCAGGGCGGCTGCCACGGCCACGGAGGCGCCAAGGGTGACAATCTGCATATCCCGGGGAGCCAGTTCGGGCCTTAGCACTACTGACATCCATATGCCCTTCCCCGGCTGTGAATGCCAGTTCCTGCCCAGCCTTCCCCTGCCCGATGTCTGGGCGTCGGCAATTACCACGGTGCCTTCCTGGCAGCCTTCCAGGGCTATTTTCTTCGCAAAGCTGTTGGTGGAATCAAGGGAATCAAAACAGTAAATCCTTTTTCCAAGGATGGCGGTTTTAAGGCCTTTCCTGATTTGGCTCTCACTGATGACGTCTGCCGCCCGGGTCAGCCTGTAGCCCTTTTTTGTAGAAGCGTCTATCAAATGCCCGGCCTTCCTGAGCCCGGCTATATATTTCCATACCGCGGTCCGGGATATGCCGAAGCGGCTGCTTAAGCACTCACCGGAAACATATTCCCCCTGCCTTTTTTTAAGTTCCTCCAGGATTCCAGCTCTTTTGTCCAAACCCATCCTCCACCCCGACCTGTCCTTCTAGTAAGCCGTAAAATCAGGCATCTTTACAATGACGGTTCTCCCGTCCCTGCTGTCTAAAAAGGCGGCCATCCCGCTTTCCGCGTCTTTTAAGCCTACCACCTTTTTGCTTTCCGCCAGCTTTTCAAAGTAGCAGTAAAGAAGGGCGTCCAGTAAATAGTCCCTCTTCTCCTTCAAATCCTCCACTATATTGTTAACATAAAGCTGTTCCGAGCTCTCAAAAAGGACGGGGGAATCCATTATTTTGTTCAACACCGATATCTGATGCGGCAAAACCGTGGTGGTCACAAGACATTCCGGCAGGCGGTAGGTGCCGAAATAATACCGTTCAAGGGGGATCACCGACTTCCGGTACAGCTCCATGGCGGCAGGACAGGTCCTGCCGATTTCAAAAAGGCGCCGGTCGGCCACCCAGCAGTGTTTGGCAGGCAGCTCAAGCTTTAAGCAGCCGAAAGCCTTGGAGTTATACTTATCAGCATCGTCCCTGGGGTTTAAAAGGGCTGAGATACAAGGCCTGTTCTCTCCGTCTATCCAAACCCTCCTGTCGCACCAGGCCGACAGCTTCAGGCCGCACTCAACAACGGCCTCCACCTGCTCTTTCGGCACATAAAAATAAACCTCCGGCACCATGTCACCCCCTGAAAAACAAAATCAAACAGCCCTTTGAAAGGCCTTTCACCCTGTTACCACCGCTGCCCCCTTTTCCAGCCTGAGTCTGCGGTAGAGCTTTACTCCATGCCGGTCCGGGCACCGGTCAATAAGGCCATCAAGGGCCCTGCCCCACAGGATCCCCTCCGGGCAGATCTCCCTTAAGGGCACCAGCACAAAAGCCCTCTCCCACATCCTGGGATGGGGCAGCGTAAGGGAGGGAAGATTGACCTCCGTGCAGCCGTAAAGCAGAATGTCCAGGTCGATGGTCCTGGGTCCCCAGCGGACGGTTCTTTTCCTGCCCATGGAATTTTCGATTTCCTGGAGTTTTTCCAAAAGCTCCAGGGGTTCAAGGTTTGTCCCGGCGGCCAAAACCATGTTGAGGAAAGGCCCCTGCTCCTCATAGCCCACCGGTTCCGTCTCATAGATGTGGGAAACACGGGTGATTTCAACTCCCTGGCAGCTGCCGATCAGTTCAACAGCCTTAAGCAGGTTCTTCTCCCTGTCCCCCAGGTTGGAACCCAAAGCGATGTAAACCTCAGCCTTCATTTCTCTTCTTCTCCACTTCCACCCCGGCCCAGTCCAGCTCTCCGTCAAGGGGGACGCCGGGCTTTTTTACCAGGACTTTTACCGCTTCAAGTCTTTCATCCGTATCCAGCACCCTGTCGCATATGGCGTCGGCCAGCTTCTCCAAAAGCTGGCAGCTCTCTCCTTCCACCAGGCCCTTTACGGCGTCGTAGATCCGGGAATAGTCCACCGTGTCCTCCAGCCTGTCGGATAAGGCCGCTCTGCTGAAATCCATACAGGCTTCCAGGTCAACGCAGAAGGTCTGTTCCAGGCTTTTCTCCCAGGCCAGCGCCCCATGGCGTCCTTTAAATTTCATGTTTTTTAAAATTATTTTCCCCATTTTTATCCCCCTGACTTTTCAATGCCGGCAATTGAGCGCTACAGCCTCAGCATGGCGTCCGTCATCCGGGCCACCCTGGCCATTTCTTTCACGTCGTGGACCCTGACAAAATCGGCTCCTCCCGCAATAGCTATGGCAACGGTGGCTGCGGTGCCTTCAAGCCTGTCGTTTACGGGAAGGTTCAGCACATTTCCTATCATGGACTTCCTCGAGGTGCCCAGAAGGACGGGCAGTCCCAGGCTGGACAGCTCTCTGAGCCTTCTCATGATTTCCAGGTTCTGCTTAAGGGTTTTGCCAAAACCTATTCCCGGGTCCACAGCCATACGGTCCCTGCCTATGCCGGCCTTCTCGGCAATCTCAATGCCTTTTCTCAAAAAGGAGATGATGTCTCCCATGAGGTCTTTGTAGTCAGTGTTGAGGCTGTTGTGCATTATTATCACTCCGGCCCCGTATTTGGCCGCCACCCGGGCAATTTCGGGGTCCCTCTGCATGCCCCACACGTCGTTTACGATGCAGG
>JAKOSZ010000305.1 GCA_029776555.1 Bacillota bacterium
CATGATTACTTTACCTTAACCCGGCCTAATCATCATACTGCTGGCTGCCTGGCAATGTCAAGGGCGAGTATTAACGAGTTCATCTTGACCCTTGACGTTGCCAGATGCAGCCAGCTATCATTCCAACAGCCGGGTTAATAGTGACATTTTCTCACGATAATTAACTGTATTTTGGGGTGACATTTTCACAAGTTATTGACATGGTTTTCCTCTTTCTGCCTTTTCTTTCGCGGCATCGGACAAGGCCGGCCTAAAAACGGCGTGGAATCCGGGGGTGTTCCCACCAGGGTTCTGCCTTTTTCAACAGCTTCACAGCGGTGAAAGTCATCCCAGCAATACTTCCACCTTGTTTACCGCTTTCATCCTGTCGAAAGGTATAAAATTGCCCTTGAGCTCTTCGCCGTTAACCACAAGCTTTTTCACGCCATGGCATACCCTTGAGGGATTGCTCACCGAAATTTCAAAGCGCTTGCCGCGGTACACCCTTGTTGCGGTAAAGCCGTCCCAATCATGGGGTATGGTGGGGTCAACCACCAGGCCGTCATACTCCGCCCGGATGCCCAGCATATACTGGCTGGCCGCCACAAAGCTCCAGGTGGCCGTGCCGGTAAGCCAGGAGTTGCGCGCCCTGCCGAAGTGATAAGGGTGTTCCTTACCGGTTATGAACTGGGAGTAAACATAGGGTTCCATTGTGTAAACGTCGGCCATGTCATTCTTGGCCGCCGGGAGAAAAGCCCTGTAGAATTCAAAGGCCCTGTCTCCCCTGCCAAGCATTCCCTCGGCCACCACCGCCCAGGTGTTTGCATGGCAGAAAATTCCCCCGTTTTCCTTAAGTCCCGCCGGGAATGTGGTAATGGCGCCAACTTCCGCAATATGCTCCCGGTAGGCGGGATAGTTTTTAACAATGCCGTGCTCGGTGGCCAGATACTCCTTGAGGCTGTCCATGGCCTTAAGCGCTTTTTCCCTGTCGGCGGCCCCCGATATTACGGCCCAGGTCTGGGAATTTATGAAAATCTTGCACTGTTCGCTTTCCTGTCCTCCCAGCTTCTTCCCGCTGTCAATATAGCCCCGCAGGAACCATTTGCCGTCCCAGGCATACTTGTCAATGCTCTCCCTTATCTCATCCCGGTAAGCGGTAAAGCGCTTAACATCGGCTTCCCTGCCAACCCTGCGGGCGATTTCTATAAACTCGTTAAGCCCTCTGAAGAATAGGAAGGTGCTCCAGATGCTTTCGCCCTTGCCCTTGAGATTCAGACAGTCATTCCAGTCGGCCGCCATTCCCAGCAGAAGGCCGTGGGGTCCGCGCTTCCCCCAGGAAAACTCCAGCGCCTGTTTAAGGTGGTCATAGACCGAAGCTTCTCCCCTGTCGGCATATTGAACCAGTTCATCCAGGAAGGACATGTCACCGGTTTCCTTGAGATAAGCCGGTATTGAAATCAGCAGCCACAGGTGGTCGTCGGAGTATATCCGGGACTCGGGCGGCACATTGTGATCGCCCTGGGTCCAGGTAAGGGGCTGTATCTGGTGCATTGCGGCGCCAAAAGAGAACTGGCCCTTTAAGAGGTCTGTAAGCTTGTTCTTCACAAGCTCAGGGATGGCATGCACTACCCCCAGGGTATCCTGGTTAGTGTCACGGTAACCCAGTCCGTCCCGGCCGCCTGCCTCATTGAAGGACGCCGATCTGGACCAGTTGAAAGTGGTATGACACTGGTACTGGTTCCATATGTTGACCATCCTGTTCAACTCTTCCGAAGGGGTATTGCAGGTATAGCTGCCCAGGCGGTCATTCCAGTAAGCCTGCACCTTTGTAAATTCCTCATCCACCCTGCTTCTGTCCGAGTATATTCTTTTGTATTCCGCCCCAACGCTTTTGGCATCGCCTATGCCGACTATATACAGGGCATATTTCTTTTCGCCGGGCTTTAAGCTGATCCTGTTTTGAACCGAACCGCAGGGTGAGCCCCCAACGGCTATTGAGTTGGAGCACTTGCCCTTTTCAACGGCTATGGGATTCCCCTCATGGCGGTAACGGCCTATGAAGTACTCCCGGTCGGTGTCAAAACTCTCCACCGGCAGGACGGACGCCATAAAAGCCTTGGGCTCCCGGAAGGGCCAGAGCCTCAGCGTATAGTCAATTATGTCATCCTGGTAATCCATGCGGCAGGTATACAGAATGTACTGGAAGTTGGTGAGGTCCTGGTTCATATCCCAGAAAGCCCATTCCACGTACGTAAAAAGGGAAAGCTCTCTCTCTTTGTCGGAGGTGTTTTCTATTTCAAGTTCCCAGAATTCCAGCGGCTTATCTATCGGAACAAAGACCCTGTAACTGCTTTTTATGCCCCTGTACTCACTCTCAAAGCGGGTATAGCCGAGCCCATGGCAGCACCTTGTCTTAAAACTGTCAAGGGGCTTGCCCACCGGCTGCCAGGACGCCGACCAGTAATCGCCGTCCGCGTTATCCCTTATATACACATAGCGGCCCGGCCGGTCCATGGGTATGCTGTTGAACCTGAAGCGCATCAGCCTTCCCGATTTGGGAGACTTGTAAAAGGCATACCCGCTGGCATTGTTTGAAATAATGCCGCAGTATTCAGCCGTACCGAGATAGTTTACCCACGACATGGGGGTATTGGGATTTTCAATCACATACTCGCGGTTTTTGTCGTCAAAATAGCCATACCTCACGGCACTTCCCTCCTTTACTCTTTTCAGGCCAAACAGGGCACAGAGCCGTCTCCCTGTGCCGCTGCGCCGTACGCGGGAAATTTTACCGCCAAACGTCAGGCTTTCATCGCCCGCAACACAGGGAAACCATCCCTTTGTCGTCTTTATCGTCCCGAACACAGGAGAACCGTCCCCTTGTGTTTACAGGAGAACCGTCCCCTTGTGTTTATGTCCAGTTCTTGCAGACATCCACCCACGCAATGCAATTTGAATGCCTCTCCAGCTCTTCCAGGCTGAGTTCAATGGCGCTGTTGCTGCTGCCGCAGGCGGGATACACCTTTTCAAACCTTTTTAACGAGATGTCAAGGTAAACATCAACACCCTCATTGACACAGAAGGGGCAAACCCCGCCGACGGTGTGGCCTATTAGAAGCTCTACCTCTTCCGGGGTGAGCATTTTCGCTTTTGTATTAAACCGGGCCTTAAACTTGGCGTTGTCAACCTTGGCATCCCCGGCGGCAACGATTATAATCCCCTTTTCGCCCACCTTAAAAGACAGGGACTTGGCAATAAGCTCCGGCGGACAGCCCAGGGCTTCTGCCGCCAATTCCACTGTAGCGGACGACGTCTCGAATTCGTGGATTCTTGAATCCAGACCAAACTGTTTGAAGTATTTCCTTACCCTTTCAATGCTCATATGCTCCATCTCCTTTGCGTACGTGGCGGCTATAGGCGCGGTTTGTTGTCAGCAGAGCCTGTAACACGGTAGAACCGTTCCCTTGTGTTGGGTGCAGCTTGTTGTCAGCCGGGTCCGAACACAGGTGAACTGTCCTCTTGCGCCCGTCACATTGTGCTGTTACTTTCGCGGCGGCCGACGGCATTGAACCGTACAGTTGGAAATTTTATCAGCAATGGTCAGACTACTTATCCTTCGCAACACAGGGAACCCGTCGCCTTGTGTCGTTTTTATCGTCCCGAACACAGGGGAACCGTCCCCTTGTGCACTTGAACACAGAGGAACCGTCCCCGAAGCGCACACAGGGGAACCGTCCCCCTGTGCCCCGTCCCCCTGTGCCCTCGTGCACTGTCAGCGGGCCGTCAGCCGGGCAATTAAGTCTTGAATGGCTGAAACCGCCTCGCCCATCTTAACTTTCATGGATATTGCCTTGTCCCTGGTGACTATCTCACAGCATGACTCCCTTATGTTGCGGGGGCTCACAATGACACGGATGGGAACACCGAGCAAATCGGCATCCGCGAACATCACTCCCGCGTTGACGCTCCTGTCGTCATAGATCACCTCAATATTTTTCTCCTGCAGTTCCCGGTACAACCGATCGGCGTATTCCCTGCTTTCGGCGCTGTCAGCCCGGACACAGCAGGTGTGTACCTGCCAGGGGGCTATGGATATGGGCCAAATTGGGCCAAAATCGTCGTGGCGGGCTTCACATACCGCCGCGGCCAGACGGCCCACTCCTATGCCATAGCAGCCCATCAACGGGTACTGCCTTTCCCCGTTTTTATCCAGGTACTGCATCCCCATTGACCGGGTATACTTTGTCCCCAGCTGGAATATGTTGCCCACTTCTATGCCGCGGAATATGGAAATGGCGGGTTTGCCGCACTGGGGGCAAATGCCCCCGTCTTTTATCCTGGCAAAATCATGGTATTCCACATGGCCTATGTCCCGCTCAACCTGCATCCCCTTGTAGTGGTAATCGGCAATGTTTGCGCCCCAGACAAGGTTCCTGGCGTCTTTAAGGGAACGGTCAAAGAGGACGGTGAAATCGCCTTTTAAATTAAAGGGGCCGATAAATCCCGCCGCAAGCCCGCAATCCCCGGTAATCACAGCCGGATACACATCTTCGCCCAGGTGTTTCCTGAGTTTGGTCTCATTTACCTCCAGGTCCCCGCGAAGGAACAAAAGCACGTATTCACCGCCGGCCTTTTTCTGGTATACAACAGTCTTGCAGGAATGCTCAACAGGGTGGTTTAGGAAAGCGCAAACCTCATCAATTGTCTTCATGCCCGGCGTATAAACCAGGTCCGGTTTTTCGTCGGCGCCCTCATCATCGTTTTCCACAATACATTCCGCCACTTCGGTATTTGCCCGGTAATCGCAATGGGAACAGACCGCAATGGAATCTTCGCCGATGGGAGTCAGGAGCATGAACTCATGGGAGATGTTTCCGCCCATCATGCCCGGGTCGGAGGCGACAACCACCACTTCCGGAAGCCCAACCCTGTAGAAGATCCTTTTATATGCCTCATAGCATTTATAGTAGTATTCTTCCAGGTCCTCCCGGCTGGTATGAAAGGAATAGGCGTCTTTCATGGTAAATTCCCGCACCCTGATGAGTCCGCCCCGGGGACGCGCTTCATCCCTGAACTTTGTCTGTATCTGGTAAATCATAAAGGGGTACCTGGTGTAGCTCTGGCCGTATTCACGCACCAGGTGAACGGCAGCCTCCTCATGGGTCATGCCAAGCACCATTGGGCTCTTGTTCCTGTCATTGAACCTTACCAGCTCCTCCCCGACACCCTGGTACCTTCCCGACTCTTCCCAAAGCGAAGCTGGCATGACAACGGGAAACAGCACTTCCTGCCCGCCTATGGCGTCCATTTCCTCCCGGATAATCTGCTCTATCTTCCGGGTGACGCGGTAAAGGGGGGGATACAGCGAAAAAATGCCGTTTGCCACATTCTTTATATATCCTCCGCGGATCATCAGCGCGTGACTGTCAATGACGCAATCGGAAGGCCTTTCCTTAAACCTGTCTCCCACAAGTTTTTCAAGCTTCATATGCCTGCCTCCAGTAATTGATACCGCATTTATAAGTCGTCCCGGGGTCCCGTGACAAGTGATCCATAAGGCCAATATACAATAAAAAGACAAGCTTTTCAACCACCGGCCCCAGGCGCTGCCAGGGAGCTGACATGAACATCCTCTAAAGGTCTTCTTCCGCTCCCTTCGCCCCCCTGGCCAACCGCCGCAAAACCGCACCACCTCCCCGGTTTCTTCAGGCAGTTACTGTAAAAGCTCTTGGGAGGTCTCTTTTCCTAAATTTTCTCCAAAACCCGGATGCCAGAGTTTACACTAACCCCGGTCCCTTTCAGAGGGCAAGCAGCCGCGTCATCCGGAGGTTTTTTCTCCAATTCCCTCCAGAACCCGGATGCTGAAGTTTACACTAACCCCGGTCCTTTCCGGGAGTGACAATCTGCATCATTCGGAGCTCACTTTCTTAATTTCCTTTAAACCCGCCTGCTGAAATTTACACCATCTCCTCCCCCGGTCAGCCCGGGCCCGGATTTGGGCCGTACTCCTTAAAAGGAAGCGGGGCAGCGGCGGCCAGTGCCCTCCATCATTCTGCGCAGGTTGGTGAAACGGTAAGATTTCCGGTGTATAATATATCTGTGGAAAGCCCCTTTTACAGGGAAACAAAGCGGATTTCCAGCAGCAGCGCAAAAGCTTTCCAAAGGCCTTGAAGGAGTTAAAGGGCAGGTTTTA
>JAKOSZ010000306.1 GCA_029776555.1 Bacillota bacterium
ACGGCCGGGCCTTGGTGAACATGCCTTTGAAAACCTACCCCATAACCGTAAAATCCCACGTAAAAGAAGGGCCTGCCACAATCCTGGCCAATATAAGAGGGGACAGGGTGGAAGAGTACAGGATCCAAATACAGAAGGTCTTTCATTTAAACGACGACAACTCCAGGGGAATGGTAATAAAGGTGGTGGACCCAAGGCTTCTGGAGGAAACCGGGGGCATTGTCCAGGGGATGTCCGGCAGCCCCATAATCCAGAACGGGAGAATTGTCGGAGCGGTTACCCATGTGCTGGTAAACGACCCCACCAGGGGATACGGGATTTTTATCGAGAAAATGCTAAAGAACTCAGGAAATACGGAAGAATATTTCCTGAAACTTGCGGGATGATTTCCGCTGGAAGATACTCTCCGCTGCTTCCAGCGCCTGCGCCCTCCAATTTTCTAATATTTAGAAAATAAACACTTGAATTTTTGTCGAAAGATACCTATAATAATACATGGAACTCCTAGAAAATTTTAGGCGAAATTTTAGGAAGTTCGTGTTTTATAAAGCAATATTTTTAAGACTGAGGGGGAGTTACATGATAAGCAAGGCAATTCAGGTGGTTATTGCTGACGACAACAGGGAATTCAGCGACATATTATGTGAATACTTAAATAACCAGGAAAATATTGAAGTGGCAGGTGTCGCCAGGGATGGTGTTGAGGCATATGAGCTAATAGTCGACAAGATGCCCGATGTAGCCATACTGGACATCATCATGCCCCACCTTGACGGTCTTGGAGTTCTGGAAAAGTTGAACGCCACGCCTATGGCCAAAAAGCCCCTTTTCATAATGCTTTCGGCAGTTGGGCAGGACAAAATCACCCAGAGGGCTTTGGCCCTGGGAGCCGAATACTACATAGTGAAGCCCTTTGACATGGATGTTCTGGTGTCCAGAATAAAGCAGCTGAAAGACATCAGCCACACAGTGGTTGTCAAACCCGACTCCGTTGGAGAAATGAAAACTTCCTATCGCCAGTCTTCGCCTAAAAACCTGGAGCTTGAGGTCACCTCAATAATGCACGAAATAGGAGTTCCGGCACATATCAAGGGTTACCAGTACTTAAGAGATGCCATAATGATGGTAGTCAAAGACCTCGACATAATCAACTCAATAACCAAGCAGCTCTATCCCACCATCGCCAAAGAGTACAATACGACTCCCAGCAGGGTGGAGAGAGCCATAAGACACGCTATTGAGGTTGCCTGGAGCAGAGGTCAGATGGAAGCCATAGATTCACTCTTCGGATACACTATCAGCACCGGTAAAGGAAAGCCCACCAATTCGGAATTCATTGCGATGGTTGCGGATAAACTAAGGCTCGAACTCAAGGTCGGATAATGGGCCCTGAAAAAAGAAACCTGTGTAATACACAGGTTTCTTTTTCGTGCGCGCGGCATGCGCGAGACCTTGACGGTGAAAGTCCGTTACGGGGGTTGATAGCACCAACCGTTAGCCAAAGACAAGGGTGTCCATCGCGAGGTGGAATCTGAAGGAAGTCGGAGGCAAAGTCCCGGCCTGACGAACAGGAACTTCATATGAGGCATAAGCGAGCCGGACGAGT
>JAKOSZ010000307.1 GCA_029776555.1 Bacillota bacterium
CATGATTACTTTACCTTAACCCGGCCTAATCATCATACTGCTGGCTGCCTGGCAATGTCAAGGGCGAGTATTAACGAGTTCATCTTGACCCTTGACGTTGCCAGATGCAGCCAGCTATCATTCCAACAGCCGGGTTAATAGTGACATTTTCTCACGATAATTAACTGTATTTTGGGGTGACATTTTCACAAGTTATTGACACACGCATTTTACACTTTTCTGAACAATTTTTATACCGTCAATCCCAAACCCGGTTGCATACTCAGCTGTGCTTATTTTTTCGTACCGAATCTTCTGTTTAGAATGCAAGGGGACGGTTCCCCTGTGTTCCGTAGAACACGGGGGAACCGTCCCCCTGTACTCTTACGGTTCTTTTGTGCACTGTGTGCGCATAAAAGAACCGTCCCCCGTGTTCCTACCTCAGCTGGTCCATGTTAATGCCGGCTTTTTTCATATACTCAATGTTCCTGCTTATCAATTTGTTGCGCTGCTCCACACAGGCGTAGCTTCTCAAGGGGTCTTCAGGAGTGTTTATGACGTAGTCCAGGAGCCGGTCAACGGTGGTGGACGCCACGTGGAGCCTTGTATCCGACGACGCGTAGTATATGTACACTTCGCCGTTTTCCCTGGCGATGACGCCGTTGCAGAATGCCACATTGGACACGTCTCCCACCCGTTCCTCCCCATAGGGGGCGATCAAATAGCCTCCGGGACGGTGGGTGACCAGGTCAGGGTTTTTAAGGTCGGTTAAGAAGGCGTAGAGCACATACCTTAAACCGGCGGCGGTGTTCCTCACCCCGTGGGCTATGTGCAGCCATCCTTTGGGAGTCTTAACGGGGGAAGGTCCCTGGCCGTTTTTTACCTCTTTTATGGTATGGTAGATTTTAGGGTCAATGATCTTCTCCTCGTCAATTTCCGCCGCTTCCATGCTGTCACAGAGGGCCCATCCTATCCCGCCTCCCGAACCGGTCTCTATAAACCCGTCCTGGGGCCTCGTGTAAAGGCCGTACTTGCCGTTCACAAACTCCGGATGCAGGGTTACATTGCGCTGCTGCGGCGACCTGGACTTAAGGTCCGGCAGCCTCTCCCAGGTCTTTAAGTCCCTGGTCCTGGCAATCCCGCAGGCGGCAACGGCGGCGGAAGTGTCCCCTTCGGGGGCGTCGGGGTCCTTCCTCTCGGTGCAGAAAAGCCCGTATATCCAGCCATCCTCGTGCTTCACTACCCTTATATCGTAGACATTGGTGTCGGGGTTATCAGTCTCAGGCATAACTACTGGATAGTCCCAGAACCTGAACCCGTCCACGGGGCTGTCGCTCTCAGCTACCGCAAAAAAGGACTTGCGGTCGTATCCCTCCACCCTGGCTATCAAATAGAACTTGCCATCCAGCTCAATGGCCCCGGAATTAAAAACCGCGTTAATGCCAAGCCTCTCCATGAGATAGGGGTTGGTCCTGGGGTCAAGGTCATAGCGCCAGAAAATGGGCGTATGCTCGTTGGTGAGCACCGGGTACTTGTAGCGGTTAAAGACGCCGTTTATCCATGTTTCATCAATCTCATTCCTGCGGTCCACCAGTTTCCTGTGCCGCTTAATAAGTAAATTCAGCCTCTTTTCATAGACCTTCTCCATGGAAACTATTCCTCCCGCTTATTTATATTTAATTCGCAGTCTGTACAGTCTTTTTGCGGTATATTTCCCGCGCGGCTGATTTTCCCTGCCGCCGGGGCAATGGGTTTTACAGTCTTTCCCGGTATATTGCTCCGGCCCTTTCCTAGAACTCCGGCGTATAGTATAAATCAAGGGGCCGCCACTTGATCCGCCTTATTACCAGGTTCCTCACCTGGATATGGCTGCAATAGGCCTCAAAGCCCACTTTGCAGTATTTGGACGAATCTATGGGATCCGGGTCCGTCACTTCCAGGCACAGCTTCCCGTCCACAAAGACGAAGCAGTGCCCCTGGATGCTTCCCC
>JAKOSZ010000308.1 GCA_029776555.1 Bacillota bacterium
CCCTTTCTTCGTCTTTTTTATAACCACGCTGCTGCCGCAGCCGGGGCACTTTATGCCCGTCTCTTCAAAAATGGGCCTGGTAAACCTGCACTGAGGAAATCCGGGACATGCGAGGAACCTGCCGAACCTGCCCGTCTTCACCACCATGTTCCTGCCGCATTTTTCACACTTGACGTCCGTCACTTCCTCCGGAAGGCTTACTTTTTCCATTTCAGCCTCAGCAGCGCCAAGGTCGGCCTGGAACTTGTTGTAAAATTCCTCGATGACCTCAACCCACTTCTTTTTCCCCTCTTCTATCTCGTCAAGCTGGCTTTCCATCTGGGCCGTAAACTCTACGTCCACTATGTCCTCGAAGTAGTTCTTCAGCAGGTCTGTCACTATCCTTCCCAGCTGGGTGGGAACCAGGAACTTCTTTTCCTTTACCACATATCCCCTCTGAAGTATGGTGCTTATTATGGGCGCATATGTGCTGGGCCTTCCGATGCCTTTTTCCTCCAGGGCCTTTACCAGGGTGGCCTCAGTATACCTCTGGGGTGGCTGGGTGAAGTGCTGCTTGGGCTCCAGCTTCTTAAGCTTCAGCTCCTCCCCCTCTTCCAGTTCGGGAATAGGGTTCTCCGCCTCTTCGCCTTCAGCGTCGCTCCCTTCGGTATAGAGGGTCATAAAACCCTGGAACCTGACTTTTGACCCGTTGGCCTTGAACAAATAGCCGCCGGCCTCTATGTCCGCAGCCACCGTATCATAAACGGCGGATGCCATCTGGCTGGCTACAAACCTCTCCCATATCAGCTTATACAGCCTGTACTGTTCCCCGGTGAGGGAGCCTTTCACAGCGTCGGGCTCCAGCGAAACCTGGGAAGGCCGTATGGCTTCATGGGCGTCCTGGGCCTCGGATTTGTTCCGGTAAATCCTCCTGGTCTCGGGGAGGTAATCGCTGCCAAACATGCTTTTTATTAATGCTTCCGCCTCCCTGGCGGCCTCTTCCGAAACCCTTACCGAGTCGGTACGCATATAGGTAATAAGCCCCACAGTGCCCAGGCCCGCAACATCAACCCCCTCGTAAAGCTGCTGGGCCACGAACATGGTGCGCTTTGTGGTAAAACCCAGTTTCCTGGCCGCTTCCTGCTGCAGTGTGCTTGTGATAAAGGGCGGCGGCGGATTTTTCTTCTTTTCGCTCTTTTTTACCTTGCCCACCACATAGCTGACGCCTTCCAGTTCCCTTAAAATTTTATTAACCTGGTCCTTGTTTTTGAGCTCGATCTTTTCCTTTTGGGTTCCATGAAACTTGGCCGTAAACGCCCGCCGGGCGGACCCCTTGGCCAGGGATGCCGTAATGGTCCAGTACTCCTCTGGCACAAACTTCTCTATTTCATCTTCCCTGTCGCACACCAGCCTGGCAGCCACCGATTGGACCCTTCCGGCGCTCAGTCCCTTTTTCACTTTTTTCCAGAGCAGGGGGCTTATTTTATAGCCCACTATCCTGTCCAGCACCCTCCTGGCCTGCTGGGCGTTCACCAGGTCCATATTTATGGGACGGGGCGCCTTCATGGCATTCACCACGGCATTTTTGGTTATCTCATTAAAGGTAACCCTGCAGCTTTTTTCCCCGGGAATCTCCAGCAGGGCGGCCAGATGCCATGATATGGCTTCACCTTCCCGGTCAGGGTCCGTGGCCAGGTAAACCCTCTTGGCATTCTTAGCCTCTTTTTTCAGCCGGTTGATTACGTCTCCCTTTCCCCTTATGGTTATATACCTGGGGTTGAAATTGTTTTCAATTTCAACCCCCAGCTGGCTCTTAGGCAAGTCTCTCACATGTCCCATGGACGCTTCAACTTTATAACCCTTCCCCAGAAACTTTCCTATGGACTTTACTTTTCCCGGAGATTCGACTATTACCAAGTTTTCAGCCATGTAACTCCCCCAGTTACTATTGTATATTTCGGCTTTTTACTGCAAAATATTTTAACACAAATTCAGCCAAAACCTGTTTGACGACACCCATAGTTTAACCCATCTCCTTTCTCAATGGAAGGGGAAAATTAAATTTTGCCGGGAAGCTCACAAGCGGAGCCTGAAAACTTTGCCCGGAAGCTGCTCCGCCAAACCCTTTAATTCCAGCATGGTCAGCGCAGAACTGACCGTATTCAAACTAAGCCCGCTTCTTGCAGCAATCCGGTCAATATGAAGGCTTCCCTCCTCTTCTAAAATTTTAACCAATTCCAGCTCCCACCGGTCAAGGCCTTTTAAGACATTAACCGTTTTTTTTGCCTCCGCTTCCGCCTTTAGAAACTTTTGGACCAGGTTCAGCTCTTCCAATACATCGGCTGCCCCTGTCACCAGTTTGGCCCCTTCTTTTAAGAGGTTGTTGGTCCCCACGCTGTACTTGCTTCCCACATTGCCGGGCACGGCAAAAACCTCCCTGCCCTGGTCCAGGGAGAAGTCGGCGGTTATGAGGGAGCCGCTTTTTTCCCCCGCCTCTATAACAACGGTGCCCAAACAAAGTCCGCTGATTATCCTGTTTCGGGCGGGGAAGTTTTGAGCCAGAGGCGGCGTTCCGGGGATGTACTCGGAAATTACCGCCCCGGCGCCGGCTATCTTTTTCATGAGCTCCTTGTTTTCATAGGGATAGGCCCTGTCCAGGCCGCAGCCCAGCACCGCCACCGTTCTTCCCCCTGCCTCAATGGCTCCCCTGTGGGCGGCGGAGTCCACACCCCTTGCCATTCCGCTTACAATGGTCACGCCCTGCCGGGCAAGGTCGTAAGCCAGGTTCCTTGCCGTATCCCTTCCGTAGGGCGAGGCCCTCCTGGAGCCCACAACCGCCACAGCCTTTTCCTCCCTGTCAAAGGAGCCCAGCATGTAAAGGACCACGGGAGGGTCGTAAATCTTCTTTAGCAGGACCGGGTAGTTTTCGTCATGCATGGTTATGGTCTTAATCCCCATTCTGTTAATTGTTCTTAAGGCCTCTTCAGCCCTTTGGCGCCACACCGGGGCAACAACCGGCTCCAGCTGTTCTTCCGTCAAAAGCCCTCCTTGCCGAAGCTCCTCCCTGCCGGCACTCCATATGGCCTCAGGGCAGCGGTAGTACTCCAAAAGCAAAAGCTTCCTCCTGGGCGAAAGCTTCGGAAGTGAGTTTAACCAAACCCAGAATAACAGGTCATTTCTCATGGGCAACTCTCCTATACCAAGAGTTTAAAAGACAGGACCCCTTTCCGCTGAAACGGTTCAGCTCCTCCAGTATTTCCTGTCCAGGCTCCTGTACTGGATAGCTTCGGCAAGGTGTTCGGGGCTGATGCACTGGGTTCCCTCCATGTCGGCTATGGTCCGGGCCACTTTCAGGATGCGGCTGTAGGCCCTGGCCGACAAACCCAGCCTTTCAAAAGCGTTCCTCAAGAGCTCTTTTCCCCTTTGGTCCAGGCGGCAAAACCTGTCCAACATTGACGCTTTCAGCTGGCCGTTGGAGTAAATGCCTAACCCCTTATACCTTTCCAGCTGTATTTTTCTGGCACGGTCAACCCTTTTTCGTATTTCCTCGCTGCTTTCGGCCTTCTTTTCGCTTTCCAGATCCCTGTACCTGACCGACGGCACTTCAATGTGTATGTCTATCCTGTCCAGAAGAGGTCCGGACAGCTTTCCCAGGTAGCCCTGTATCTCTTTTGGGGTGCAGTTGCACTCCTTGTCCGGGTCCAGGAAATTTCCGCACTTGCAAGGGTTGGCGGCGCACACCAGGGTTGTATTGGCCGGATAAGACAGGCTGACGTTAACCCGTGAGATGGTCACCAAACCGTCTTCCAGGGGCTGGCGCAGCACTTCAAGGGCATCCCTCGAAAACTCGGGAAGCTCGTCCAAAAAAAGCACGCCGTTGTGGGCAAGGCTGATCTCCCCGGGTTTCGGGTACTTGCCTCCCCCCACCAGCCCCACTGCGGAAATGGTGTGGTGGGGGCTCCTGAAAGGCCTCTGGGTGACCAGCGGCGTCCCGGGAGGGAGTATTCCGGCAATGCTGTGGATTTTGGTCACTTCAATGGCCTCCTCAAAAGAAAGGGCCGGTATAATTGTGGGCAGTCTCCTGGCCAGCATTGTCTTGCCCGCCCCGGGAGAACCTATCATCAACAGGTTATGTCCTCCGGAGGCTGCTACCTCCAGTGCCCTTTTTACGTTTTCCTGGCCCTTTACGTCGGCAAAATCTACGTCGTACTCATACCTTCCGTTGAAAATGCTATTCGGGTCCCCGGAATAGCTCTTAATCCTCTTTTCTCCCCTGAAATGAGCCATGACCTGGGATATGTGTTTTACCGGCAAAACCTCTATTGCCTTTACCACCGAGGCCTCATCGGCGTTGGATTGGGGAAGGATTACTGAGTCCAAACCCTTTTCCGCGGCGCAGATGGCCATGGGCAGAACGCCGTTTACCGGCTTGACCTCACCGTCCAAGGACAGTTCCCCTATGAACATGTATCCCTCCAGGTCCACTTCGCCCATCTGGCCTGACGCTTTCAGGAGGCCGACGGCTATTGCCAGGTCAAGGGACGAACCCTCTTTTTTTATGTTTGCCGGAGCCAGGTTTACGGTTATCCTCTTTAAGGGGAATTCCAGGCCCGTGTTTTTTACGGCGGCCCTCACCCTTTCCTTGGATTCCTTCACTGCCGCGTCCCCAAGGCCCACAATTTCAAAACCCGGGACCCCGTTGCTTATGTCAACTTCCACTTCGATGATGTATCCGTCTATCCCCATAAAACCGCAGCTTTTTACCTTTGAATACATGCCCGACCCCCATTCCAGGAATATGCTGAGTAATATCGCCCTTTAACTGCTCCAGGTCCTTCTGCCGATCCCTGTCATTCCGGACGCCTGTATTATTCAACATAATATTACTATATTATTTATTTTTTGTATATACCTTCAAATTTTACTGGTATTGTTTAAGTCGACGCCGGGCTTTGTTCTGCTTCCCGCGATAAATCGGGCTTTGTCCTGGTTCTGTAATAAATCAGTCTCATCCTTTTCCTGGATTTAATGCTGCTTCTTTCACCCCCTGCCCGCTGCTCACTTCCCGCCTGCTGTTCTCCTGATACCCTCCCTCTTTCCGCCGTTATCCGCTCCCTGCCTTCCCACTGCCCGCCGCCTCCTGCCCGCTCATTGCTCCCTGCTTTGCCCGCTTATCACCCGCTGCCCGCTCACTATCCACTTTTGCCCTCCCTCTGTTCTCTGTTCTCTGTTCTCTGTTCTCTGTAAGTAACCCCTCTCCCGCCTTTTGAATAGAATATAGAAGATTCATTTCAAGAATTTCGTCTCGGGAGGCGCAGCAGATGTCCGACAGAGGCTTTTTCAAAGGTATTCCGGGCAGCGACACCATCCTCTGGTTCATCATCCTGTTCCTGCTGCTCTTCCGGTGCTGCAAAGACTGCGGTTTTCCGTTCGATAGAGAATAAAAACCGCCGTTGAAAGTTAATTCCGACGAAAGGAGGGGGGTTTTTGTGACCGAGGAAAACAGGTCTTTTGGCTTCCTGGGCATAGGAAACGACTTTATCTGGCTTATCATTATAATCGTTATCATTATCTTCTTATGCAGCTGTTGCGGAGGAGGCGGATTTTTCAGGGAGTAATGGCATCCGCCCCGGGAGCGCCGGAGATATAACTTAACTCCTTTTCTCCGGCGCACTGCTCCCTTTCCCTTTCAAACGCCGGACTCTTCATAGTATTCGTTAATAAAGGAGTAGTTCAAACCCCGGTTGTTATCCCAGTTGCCCTTTTCATCCTTAAAGGCCATGTTGATGTTGCCCGCCCTTGTAACTGGCAGGTTCAGTTCAAAATAGCCGTATTCGCTCTTTTTCATAGGGTGCTCGTTTATGTCCTCCCACCTTAGGCTGTTGCCGTATCCCACAACGGCGGTTATGCTGTTGGCCCCGTTCTTTGCCAAAACTCCTTCGTAAATGACATTGACCCCTTTCCTGTCCCTGAACAGCGTCACTCCCTGTTCGCTGTGGGAAAGGTCCGTATTCCGCGGCGGCGGCTCTTTTAAGCCCTCCGCCTCCAATTCCGCCGAGTACTCGCTGCTTAAATCCGCCCTGTTATCCCTTTTAGCTGAATTTTCATCCTCTTTTTGGCTGCCGTCTTTTTTGGCCCGCAGGCCCTTCCTGAACAAAAAATCAAAAAAGCCCAAGCTTTCACCTCCCGCTTTATCATCTCATATGTTATTGTGTTCCCTATTGAAAAGTTTATGACAGTACTTTTAAGGGCAGCGGGCAAACTCTTTTCCTCCCGACGGCAGAAAAAAAGCCGGTTTCAATGGAAACGGCAGGGAGACGCGGGCTTAAGACACACTGAAACTTGAAATGACGTGGACTTAAGACCCATTGAAAACTCTGAATTTTCCTGAAGGGATTTGGCGGAAATGACTCCCAGGGAATAAAAAAACTCGCCTGCCTAATCAGCAGGGAGTCAATCATGACCTTCTTCCTTGTTTTTTAACAGTTTCTTAAGCTCATCGGCAAAGGTGTTTATGTCCTTAAACTGCCTGTAGACGGAAGCGAACCTCACATAGGCCACCTCGTCAAGGTCTTTCAGCCGTTCCATGACCAGTTCCCCTATGGCCCTGGTGGTCACTTCCCTTTGCATGGAGTTATAGACAAAGGCTTCTATTTCATCCACCAGCTTCTCCAGGTCGTGGACCGACACAGGCCGTTTTTCACAGGCCCTGAGGAGACCGTTTAAAATCTTTTCCCTGTCGAAGGGTTCCCTGGATCTGTCCTTTTTAATAACCATCAGAGGAATGTTTTCCACCTTCTCGTAAGTGGTAAACCTCTTTAAGCATTTGGCGCATTCCCTTCTCCTTCTGATGGCTGAACCCTCGTCGGTTGGCCTTGAGTCAATAACCCTGTCTTCCAAATGACCGCAATATGGGCACTTCATACAACCCTCCGCTATTGCCGGAAACTCCGCTTTTCGGCTTACGGACGAACGGCGCTCCCAATAAAGCCTGTTTTTCATATCCGCCCTTATTTCCGCCGCCATTGCCGCGCACCATTATTATACAGTCTGTGCTGCTTCTCATCAATCATAATATTTTCGCATGAACCTCTCGTCAAGGTCAACCAGGATTATGTCCTCCCCGATTTTCTTTATGCACTCCCAGGGTATCACTATTTCGCCGTCCTTGCCTATAATGCCGAAAAGCTTTCCCGGGCCGGGTATGATAATAGCCTCCAGCCTTCCGTCCTCCACGTTTATCTCCACATCGCTGACAAAGCCCATTCTTCTTCCGTCTGTCATGTTTATGACTTCCTTCTGTTTAAACTGAGACGACCTGCACATGCCAAACCTCAACCCCTTTACTGACTCAGGATAGGTAACGCAAAAGCCGCGCCGGGACATACCAAGGGCAGTATAAATATATGAAAGAAGAAAAAAAGTATGAAGGTATGAAATGTGTGCCTGAAGCGGCCACGCCGGCGCACCTTGAAAGATACTTTTTGTCAGATATACTTGCGCATGTGCAAAAGAGCGGTTTTTTCAAGCCTTGACACCTGGGCCTGGGAAATCCCTATCTCGTCGGCCACCTCCATCTGGGTCCGGCCTTCGAAAAATCGAAGGTTTAAAATCAGTTTCTCCCTGTCATTGAGGCGCCTGATGGCCTCTTTCAACGCAATTCCTTCCAGCCAGTTCTCATCGATGTTCTTTTCGTCGCTGACCTGGTCCATGACGTATATGGCGTCGCCGCCGTCGTGATATACCGATTCAAAAAGGGATATGGGCTCCTGGATGGC
>JAKOSZ010000309.1 GCA_029776555.1 Bacillota bacterium
AAATCTCCTGGAACTTTTCACTAAACTGGAACAGGGCAAAGGGGTGCTTGCCTTCATATTCCCCTTCATAGCCCGGGAAGCCGTAAGCCGTCCTCATATTCACCCACAGGGGGAAGTAATAGCTCAGCTTAACATAGATTCCCTGTTTCTTCATGGCGGTTATGAAATAGAAGTAGTCGTCAAGGAAGTCCATATCCACTCCCGTAAGGTCATCATTTCTCCTTCTGTATATGGACCCATGTATGCGCACCATGTTTACGCCGGCTTTGGCCAGGCGGCGGGCAAGGTAGTCGATGCTGCTCCTGCTCTGCCTTACAACGCCGCTGCCCACATTCACTGCCCAGAACTTGACCTTTTCACCATTTCCCAGCACAAAGTCAAAGCCGTCGGTTTTCACATAGCCTGACTCTCCTGCCACCTTCTCATTCAAATGCCTCAGGTCAATGGGAGATTCGGCGAACCGGTCCGCTTCGGGTTCAAAAGCCCAGTATCCTTCATCAGCCTTGCAGGACTTTTCTCCGGGCTTGTATTTCCCCCTGGGAGTAAAGAAGCCAGTAGTGAGCAGGAAGCAGTCAAAGCCGGAGTCAATGCTTTCGCCCTCTTCGGCCAGCAGCCTTAACTCGAAAGTATGGCAGCCGGCATCCAGGTTCACCTTCCCCAGGCTAACCCAGTTGGCGCAGGCACCGGTGTCATTCAGGGACACACTGTCGGCAAGGCCTGCGCTAAAGGGGCATATCCGCCATTCGCCGTCATCGAACCTCCAGCGGAAGGGTCCATGGTGCCAGAATTTTCTTACCCAGAAGTCATACTCTCCCTTTTTGGCCACAGAAACCTTGTATTTGGCAAAAAGCTCTTCCTGGCCGGGTTCACGCTTTCCTTCACTGGTCAGCCAATTCCCTCCCGAGAGCAGGTCCCTCTTAAGCCCCGGGGCATCGGCGGATATGCTTGTCCTGGATGGGAAATTGGTCTCCACGGCGTTCTCGCCTTCCCACCAAATCCACTCGGCCTCTTCCTCCGCAGCCGCAGCCGCACCGATTTTTATGGTTCCTCTTGACACTACGGTATAAATAGAGTCTTTATCAAGTTTTATGTATATGCCTCCGTCCTTAGAGACCGCCCTGCCGCTTTCCACCACATAGCCGTTGGCATCCAGCTTGCTCACCGTATCTGCATTGCAGCCCTTCAAAAAGACCTCAGCCTGAATTTCCTTAACATTAATCGGGTATTCACCGGTGCACTTTATAATGTTGCCCTCGGTCCTCCATCCGTAGAGCCTGTCTTCGGTCATGGCTTGGATAAAAATCCTTTCCGACGACTCCAAAGGCTTGTCGTCAAGAGCTATAGCCATCACAGTTATATAGTCGTTTTCAGCCTTGACTTCCAGGTTTTTAAGCCTTACCCAGCCCTCTCCGCCGATGAAGCCGATAACGCCCTGGCATTCCGGTGTCTCCACCTTCAATATCCCCGTGTCGTAATTCCAATCCAGCTGCCTGGTAACGCTCCTGATGACTTTAGCCCCCCTGTCGATAAAGGAAGACAGGTCAGCTGCTTCAATGCGGGACTCATCTTCCGTAAAAGCCTGAACCACCCTTCCCGTAAAAAAGGCAAAGGGGTCAAGTCTTCCGCCTTTCAATGTTTCAAGCTTAATTTCCGAATCGCCTGAGTGACTAACTGCCATGAATACCACCCTCCTAAGATTCACCATATTTTTCTATTCCCGTATAGCTCTTTTTTTAAGCTGTTTCACCCCCTCTTTCCGGTTTTAGCCTCTTTTCTGCCGTTATACACTTTCATAAGCCGGTTTCAGCAGTTTTCCGACGCCTTGCCTTTGATATGCAATCCCTCAACA
>JAKOSZ010000310.1 GCA_029776555.1 Bacillota bacterium
ACTTCGTTTTGTTTAGCAAACTCGTCCGGCTCGCTTATGCCTCATATGAAGTTCCTGTTCGTCAGGCCGGGACTTTGCCTCCGACTTCCTTCAGATTCCACCTCGCGATGGACACCCTTGTCTTTGGCTAACGGTTGGTGCTATCAACCCCCGTAACGGACTTTCACCGTCAAGGTCGCGCGCATGCCGCGCGCACTAAAAGGGGACGGTTTTTTTACGCACTTCTGCAGAAGTGCACAAAAGAACCGTCCCCGTGTGCGCTAAGAACCGTCCCCGTGTGCGCTACTCTTGTTCGGCAGGGGGGGCGGGCTTTGTTATTACGACCTCCACAAAGTATTCGCCGACCAGCTTGGAGGTGCTTGGTATTTCCACACGGAGGGGAAGCTTATGGCTGCCTTCCCCTAAACCTGTCACATCCACATAGGGGTTGAGGCTTTCCACGGTTACCCTGGCAAGGTTGGCCGCCCTGTCCTTGACCACCACGTCTATGCTCTCCGTATTCAGCGTATACTCAAGGGAGGCATCGAAGTTTCTAAAGACAACCATATCCTTTCCTACCACCAGGGTCTTGTTAACAAGGGCTTCCACCATTACCGTTACGGTAGCGTCTTTTGGGGAGTTATAAAGCTTTATTCCCTCAGTGAGCTTTATTTGCAACGTCCTGGCAATGTTGCGCGTTATTCCGTTAATGTTTATGGGGTCCACCCAGAGTTCCTTTACCTTGGAAAGGGCTTCGGCGTCTCCGGTAATGAGCACCTTTTCAGGGTTTATGCTGGCGCTGTCAAACACATAGTTGGGAGCGGGCTCTCCCGTTATCGTAAACTTTACGGGCACTTCCCTGGCCACCTTTATGTTTATATCCACGGTTTTGTCCCTGCCCAGTTCGGCAATCTCATTGCCGTTCTTGTCAAGGACTTTAATGGGCTGCTTTGAAAAGAGGGTATCCCTGTCAAGCCCCTCCGTGTCTATGACCACTTTCACTTTATCCACCAAGTTCAGCAGGGAACTAACGCCCTGCAGGGTGACAGACTCCTCGCTGACCTGCTGGAGCACAATCCTGTACCCCGCCTTCGGCGAACCTGTCCTCTCCACCACCAGGGGGAAGGTCCTTTCCTCAATTTTCTCAAGCTCAACCTTTATATACCGGGGGGACAGCCCTACCACCAGTACGCCCTCCAGTTTGTCCCCGGGGCCCTCTACCTCCAGCAGCCCGTCGCCCACATCCGTAATCCTGGCAAAATCTATGGACACCTGGAAGTCGCCCACATTCACCTTGTTAACCTTGTCCTCCCGCCCCCGGATGGTTACCTGGACATACTTCTGGAAATCCCTGTCCTTCAGGGTAATGGCTCTCTGCCTTAAGACATCCTCATTCTTGATGGTCAGGGGTACGGACAGGGTTTTAGTCTTGATCGGGTTTACCAAAAACCACATAACCAGCGCAAAAAGAATGGACGCTATCTTAAGGGCAGTTTCACTGCTTATTATCTTGCTCATCCGGATTTTGTTCATTTGGGCCTCACCCTCCACAGCATAAGTTTTCTATTCGGCCCATTCCTCTCCAGCAGATTCTTGTTGAGCGCCTTTCTCAGCATGTCGGGAGTAAGGTTCCTGGTTAAGCCTCCGTTTAGAGCGAAAGATATTTTTCCCGTCTCTTCCGACACTACCACGGCAATGGAATCGGACACCTCGGTAATGCCCAGGGCTGCCCTGTGCCTTGTGCCCAGCTCCTTGCTCAGGTTCGGGTTATCGGTAAGGGGTAAGAAGCAGGACGCCGCCATTATTTTATTGGCCCTGATGATGACAGCCCCGTCGTGCAGCGGTGTGTTGGGAGTGAAAATGTTAATGAGAAGCTCGGAGGTCACGTAGGAATCCAATCTTACCCCGGTGTTGATAACCTCTCCGATCTTGGTGTCCCGCTCAATGATAATAAGCGCTCCGGTAAAGCTCTTGCTCAGCTCGGTCACAGCCTTGACCACTTCCTCAACCACCGTGGTGGTCTGGATAACCGTGTTCTCTTCATCCAGGTTGAGAATGTTCCTGAAGCGGCTTCGGCCAATCTGTTCAAGGGCTCTTCTAAGCTCGGGCTGGAACAGCACCACCAGGGCTATGGCCAGGTATTGGAGAGTGTTTTTCAGGATAAAGGCTATTGTCTTAAGTCCCAATATATCGCCGGCCTTGTAAGCGATAACGATGACAAGTATACCCTTTATTAACTGCCAGGCCCTCGTTTCTCTCGCCAGTAAAGCTATTTTGTAAATCACATAGGCGACGATTGTGATGTCTATGACAGACCTGATCAAGTCAAGCGAATTGCTGAAGCCAATATATACAGAAATACTTTCGACAAGATTTTTAAGGCTCAGGTCCCTGAGAACGTCCGACAAAACCTCACACCCTTACACGCTAAAATGCTCCGCGAAACCATAATCCCGTTACTTAGAATTATACCCTCTTTTTGTTTTGTATGTAAGTTTTTCGCCTAAAAAAATTATAAAAACTCGTCGCATTTAACCGTCTCATTTTATGTTAAGGGTACAACAATATTGTATAACCCGGCTACGGCTAACGCAACCTACCACACATTGCCCAGGTACACGTATCTTAAATTTTTCTTTGCAATGTCCCTTGCCTTTCTCAAGGTGTCAACAGGAGTAGGTAAAATATCCTTCATTTTATAATTCGGAAAAAATCTTGTAAGATGAAGGGGAATTTCTTGAGACACTGATGCCAGCCAGCGGGACAGCTCCTCTATCTCCTCCATGGAGTCGTTAAATCCCGGTATGACAAGGGTGGTAACCTCAACATGGCACTTTTTCGCGGCGGTTTCAACGGTCTGTTTTACGGCTTCCAGTGACCCCTTGCAGACATCCCTGTAAAAGCCGTCGGAAAAAGCCTTAAGGTCTATGTTCATGGCGTCAACATAGGGCAGGAGCTGGGTCAGCGGCTCTTTGCCGATATAACCGTTGGTCACCAGCACGTTTTTAAGTCCCCGCTCTTTGGCCATGGCGGCCGTGTCCAGGACAAACTCGAACCAGATGGAGGGTTCGTTGTAAGTGTAAGCTATGCCTATGTTGCCCTCATCCTTCAGCTCCACCGCCTTTTCCACCAAGGCGGAAGGGGATATGTCAACAGTGGAGGGGGTGCCATGGGAGATGGTCCAGTTCTGGCAAAAAGAGCACTTTAAGTTACACCCGAAGGTGCCCGCCGAGAGTATGAGGGAACCCGGGTAAAACCTGTAAAGCGGCTTCTTTTCAATGGGGTCTAAGGCTAATGACGTCAGCTTGCCGTAATTCATGCTATAGAGCACCCCGTCAATATTCTTCCGCGCCCTGCACACCCCTTCCCTCCCCGGGCTTATGACGCAGTTATGGGGGCAGAGATGGCAGTGCACCCTGGAATCTCCGATTTTTTCGTAGTATAGAGCCTCTTTCACGCTATCACCGCTTTCCCACAAAACAGCGCTTTCTAAACGTGGCGCACTACTTCAAACCTTTCCATGCTGTACTTTTCAAAAGGCATTATGCCCGCTTTTTGCAGGGCTATATGCACCTGCTGCTCCGGGGTGTCTACGCCTTCAAGGTTGGGCAGCAGCAGGCCCGAACGCCGGCCGGCCCTGACTATGACGCCGTACCTTACCACGTCCAGCTCATCCATTGACCCTATGGGCTCGGGCTCTTTCAGGACATCCACCGAGTAAACCAGTTCTTCCAGTTCATCAGGTTCAACGGGGTAGAACCTGGGGTCGTGGACACCCGAACTTATGGCGTTCTGTATTATCTCCCGGGCGATGTTCTCCCGGGTAGGGGCTATGGTCCCTATACAGCCCCGAAGCTGCCCCCTTTTCTTGATGGAGACAAACACGCCAGCCCTCTGCTTCAGCATTTCTTCAGGCAGTCCCTCCGGCACCTTTATGATTTCCCCCTTGGTCACATAGGCCTCCAAAGCCATCCTGGCCAGTTTAACATACGGATCCTGGCTTTTCGTACTCATCATACCACCGTCCCTTACCCATTTTTCCCTGCATCAGGGCCTTTGGCCTCATCCTGCTCCACCTTTATCCTGGCTACCCCATAGCCTATGCCGAAAGGCCCTTCGTAGGAGTAAACCTCCGGCTTTACCTTCATGCCGGCCAAGGCCCCCATCATTATCACAATGGACCTGAGCCCGCACTCTCCGGCTTTTTCCAGCCAATCCATGTCCAAATCAAGCAGTTTGTCCGGGCTGAAGCTCCTGACGGCATCCATCGCAAGCCGGTCAAACTCCTCCCCCTCCCTGGCATACCCGTAGGGGCCGTCCTCGGACAGCCGGTGGGAGAGGTCCCCGCTGGCCAGGAAAACCACCCGTTCCCCGGAATCGGCCACTGCCCTCTGTATGCACACGCCAAATTTGTACAGGGTCTTCAGGGGAGCATAGGAAAATCCCATGTGCACCAGCTTAAAGCCTTTTATTTCCCGGTCAACAAAGTACAGGGGAACCGTTGCGCCATGGTCAAGGCTTGTGTTTATCCTGTATCTGGCGCTGTGAACCTCCTCAAGCCCTCCCGCGTCAATGCCTTCTAAAGCGGCGTTTTTTGCGATCGCCAGGGCCAGTTCCACATTGTTGTCGAACCTAAGCCTCACTTCCGGCGCGCCAAACCTTCCCAAATCCCCCGACAGCTCGGGGAGGGTGGAGACGTATATATAGTCAATAAAGAGCGGAGCATGCGGCGATACCAGTATTACCGTCGTCGGCCTGTCGGCGGAAATGTCCCCGGCAGCCCTTTTTACCGCGTCAATGGTAGCCTTTGCGGCTTTTTCCTCCCCTCTCCCCACTTCAGGGACGATAATGGGGGGATGGGGAAAAAGGTACGCTCCTGCAATATTCCCCATAAAATCAACCTCCGTCAAAAAATGAAATCCCGATAAGCCCCAGGGAAGCTGCTAAAAATGCCGCTGCAGTAATAAGAGCTATCCATCTCAGCAGCTTTTTATTCATATTATTCATACGGTACCACATCCCGGACAATATACCCTTTGCATGCCTGGTCAATACTTATGATGCGATAAATCGGACGGTTAAGATACTGTCACAGCCGGTAAGTCAGGCCGCCTGAATGTTTACTGCCCACAGGCTAATTATATCAAAAAACGCCTGCCATTGCTCAGGCTAAACTTCACCTCATAAGCTGTCCCGGGGCGCTTTGCACGGTCAAAGCCTTTTGCCTTTTCCCCATGCCCCTCTCTTTGCTGAAATCAATGGAACCCTGAAAATGCGGGGAAGTTCTTTTTGTCTGAAGGAAACAAGGTTTTTGAAAGATGGACGGGGAGTTGGGAGAAGAAACTGATCTCTTCCCATTGGAGGTAGAGGCTGTCTGAAATATAAGGGGCAGGGGTGGGAGAAGAAGCCAGTCTCTTCCCATCTGGAGGGACAGGGGCATATATGGTAGAATATATAAAAAAGCGGCATATTTTTTATACCGGGTCCCCCGGGGGAGGCTTTTAATTGGAGGGGCAATTGTGCCGCGGGCTTATGCCGCTCCGGTGTGATGATCCGGAGAGACTTTAAACCAAAAGGACAATTATGAAAAGGTTACTAAGTAAAAAATATTTAAACTTCATAACAATCGCTATAGCCGCCGCCGTGCTTTTGGCGCTGGTATACAAGAACCACGGCCCGGCCGGAATCGCGCGGCAGCTGTCGCAGCTTAACGGCAGGTGGATTTTAGCCGCCTTCCTCTGCATGCTGGCCTATTGGGGCTATGAAAGCTTAGCCCTTCACGCCATTACGGCCTTCCTCCACCAGAACCAGAGGTTCAGGGATTCCCTGAAAGTGACCATGATAGGCCAGTTCTTCAACTCCGTAACCCCTTTTGCCTCAGGGGGACAGCCGATGCAGCTTTACGTCATGACAAAGGACGGAGTAAAGGCCAGCCATGCCGGTTCCATCCTGGTGATCCGGTTTCTCTTCTATAACATAGTGCTGGTGGGCTATTCATTCGCCGCCCTCCTTGCGGCGCCCTTTTATGAGTCCTATTCCCCGCAGCTTTATGCCCTGGTAATTGTGGGCTTTGCCGTCCGCGCGGCGTTTGTGGCCGCCATAGTCCTTTTTTCGTGGAACAGGAGCGCCACCCGGGCAGTGCTGGTGTCCATGCTGGCGGTTCTGAAAAGGCTTAAACTCGTCAAGGACCTGGAAAAAACAGAGGAAAAAGTGATATGCTATTTAAGTATGTTCCACGACAACATTGTCATATTCAGGCACAACAGGGGACTTATCGCCAAAGTCACAGTTCTTACGGTGCTTCAGCTGGCCCATTTCTTCTCCATTCCCTATTGCATATACAGGAGTTTCGGCTTTAACAGTTCCACCCTCTGGGACATGGTGGCCGCCCAGGCCTTTGTGACGTCGCTGATGACCCTTGTGCCGCTGCCGGGAGCCGCCGGCGGGGCGGAAGGCAGTTTCTTCCTCCTGTTTAAGAAGTTTTTCAGCGCAACGACAATAATGCCCGCCCTGCTGGTCTGGAGGATAGTGACATACTACTCCTGCATTGGCTTAGGAAGCCTGGTTTCTCTTTTTGCTCCCAGGAAGAAGGTTGAGAATCCTGAAGGGGCGGGATGATTTAGGGCCCTCTATTTTATGGCCGCCGCTTTTTCGTAGAGCTTAGCCCTGTCAAATTTCCCGTCTTTGAAAGGTATGGGCGGAGAGACTTCCGGCCTGTTAAGGAGGTCAATGCCGCCGGACCTTATGGTAAAGGGGGCGCCGGAAGCCTTTAAAACGGTAGGGGCAATGTCCAGAAAGGAAGCCGCTTCCTTTTCTTCCACGTAAGTCCTTCCGTCCGGGGTCAGGATGAAAAGGGGCACAAACTCGAAATACCTGCTCTCCTCCTTGAAAGACGCCTGTTTGAAATACTCATTGCTGATGGCCGGCGTGTGGTCGCCGAAGATTATTATGTAGGTGTTGTCCCACCTGGAGGTCACGAAGTTGACGAAATCCTCCAGGACCTGGTCCACGTAAGACATGGAGTTGAAGTAGTTCCTGACCACCTCATCCCCGATTCTGTCATACCGGGGGTTGTTGTAGTAATG
>JAKOSZ010000311.1 GCA_029776555.1 Bacillota bacterium
GCTGCCATCAGGCACGGATATCCGAGGAAACCGTAGGTGGCAATGTTCCTGTCTTTGAGCTGCTGCATCTGGTCCTTGTAAGTAGGACAGCGGTAAAGCCAGGACAGGGACACAAACATTGAAAACAGCAGGTGCAGCTCCGCGTGCTCCTTTACACTGGACTGGAGAAAGATGGTGCTCTTTTCCGGATCCAAGCCCACGCTCAGCCAATCCAGCAGCACATCCCCAATGTTTTTCTTTATACTGGAGGTGTCTTCGTAACCGGTGGTCAGGGCGTGCCAGTCGGCCACAAAAAAGAAGCAGTTATATTCATCCTGCAGTTTCAGCCAGTTTTCAAGGGCTCCGAAGTAATTCCCCAGGTGCAGGGGACCGGTAGGCCTCATTCCGCTTAACACTATGTCCTTTTTCCCGGTGTTTTCCTTGCTCATACAAAACTCTCCTTGTCTGCTATTAAATCTTGGCCTGTCCAAGACCAGCGGGCTATTTTAGTTTATTGTAACGGGTATATTAAATGCTGTCAATTAATATGACGGGGCGGCGGGAAGCAAAAGCCATAGAAGGGCTGTCCCGGTATAAAATCTCCCCCGGGCGGGAAAATATCAGTGGTAAATAATTCTCTATGAATAATTTTCCTAGCGGGTAAAAAACTATTTCTGAAAAAAAGAAAGGAGTGTTGCCAGTGATGTCCTTAAACCAGCAGGAGCTTCAGAACTTAAGACACCTGATCGCTTCTCACGAGACAGCCTATCAGAAGCTGCAGACCTACGCGCAGCAGGCTGTTGACCCTCAAATAAAAGGACTGTTCCAGAAATCGGCGCAGGACGCGCTGAACACCAAGCAAAAACTCATGTCGTTCTTAAACTAAGGGAGGTAGGAAGATGCGGGAAAAGGATATGGTCAACGATGTTCTGTCCATGGTTAACAGCAGCCTCACCGGCTATGCCAGCGTCATAAGCCAGTCGTCCAACCCACAGCTGAGGCAGACCATACAGCAGATAAGGGACAGCTGCGAAAACTTCCAGTATGAGCTCTACAAACTGGCTGAACAAAAAGGGTATTACAAGCCGGCCATTGCCGTGGACCAGAATGACATCGTTAAGACAAGACAGCAGTTGGAAAGTTGAAGCCCGGGTTGCCAACCGGTACCGGGGTTGGAAGGCTGACGGTACCGGTTGCCCAACCAAGGGATTGTATCCTAGTTCAGACTGATGGAACCGCCAAGCCTGTATAAATCCATTTCCAGGCAAACCCTTGCCCTGCCGGCGGTCCTCTCATCCGAGTTAAGGGATTCTCTTAAGAATTCCGGGTGTTCCAGGAGGAAAGCCCTCATGGAGTTGAAGGGGTCTTTTATGTAATTTGCCACCAGCTCGTACTGGTTCCTTTCAATGAGTCCCCTTTCCAGGGCTTTCTCAAAGAGCCCCAGATCTATTTTCACCAGGGATAGAGGTTTTACCCCTTGTTTTTCAAGGCTTTCCGCCCCTCCCTGCAGCCTGTCGGCCACTACGGCCGCCCAGCGGATTTGCCCTCCTGCCTTTGCTATGGCCGGCAGCCAGGCGTTGGTAAAGCTTGAGGCCTGGGTTATAATGTCCGCCACGTGGAGCACCCTGGAGCCTTTCAGGTCCCCTGTATAAGAGGCCTTCCCCTCTTTCAGGACCACGGCGCTTAAGTCCTTGTAGATGGAAATATGGGGCTTGCCAAGCACAGAGGCCGCCATCAGGGAAAAGAACCAGTCCCTTCTCTCCCCGCCGGATATGAAGTCTATTTCCTGAAGGTCCACTTCTTCCTTGATCAGGGAGGCCAGTTCTTCGATGGTTCCCCTGTAGACAGGGTCCTTTTGGTAGTTTTCTTTCGCACGGGCCAGTATCTCACCGGGGCAGCTGAGCTTGTCGTCCTTAAGCCGGTCAATGCTGGCCAGGAGTTCTTCGGCCTTTTCCTCGCCTCCAAAGAGGAAATGGGTGTTGACATAGTAGGGGCCTATGGTTCCGGAAGTATACCAGAAGGGCCTGTCTTTGGGGCTTACCTTTATGGCCCGGGTTTCAAAAAGCCACTGGGCCAGCTTTTCGGTTCTTATGCTCAAGGCTTCTTCCTCCCTGTTAAAAAGTTTAACTTCCGTGCCTGTTCACGATTCTTATCTCTGCCTGCCCGCTTTGGGCGTCTACGAATTTCACCAGGAGAGAAACCCTGTTTTCTTTATTGAGAGCCTTCCAGTACATTTCCAGGTTGTCGTCAATATCATCCGCCAGCGGCACTTCCAGCGGCTCCCCCTCAAAGGAAGGAAGGGGGGCGCCGTCGCCGGCGTAAGTGTGAATCATGTGGCCTATGCCGGGAATGGCCTTTTCGTAGCAGAAAAAGTGCCTCTTACAATATTGGGGGTCATTCCCTGCCGACTTAATTATTGAAAGCCTGTACTGGTGCAAGCCTCCCGGCTCCAGGATCCCCGTAATTCTCGGGGTGAAGTGGGGCTCATCCGGTTCGAAACTCCTGGCGGTTATGGCTTCCTCAAAGCCTCTCCCCGACCTTACAAACTCAAAAACCGTGTCGGTCTGGTCGCCGTTGCTGACAATGTGAAAGTTTTCATAGCGCTTTACGGGATAGTAGATGATAAGGGAAGGGTCTTTGACCTTGGACTCGTCGAAAGGCTCGATCCTGACAAACTCCCCCTCTTTTACAAACACCCGGTTGCGGCTGTTTTCGCTTCTTCCCATGATCCAGTAAATCTGTACAAAGTGCTTTCCGTCAGGGGTTTTCCCGGTTACAATTCCCCTCCCCGGGTAGGGGTTCTTTTTCAGACCTTCAAAGTTCAGTTTGGCTTTCTTCGCTATTTCCATTTGCCTGCCTCCTGTTGATTTTATTTATGTTTTCAATCCACCAGTCCTGGTTGCTTATGGTGCTGAGCTCCTTCTCCAGGTGGGAGGCGTCCCCTTCCAAAACCACCTTGAATCGGCCGTCTTCCCAGTCCACAATGCTTACCGACGTGTTGTCGTACCAGGGCACGTTGATCATGTCCTCCTGCCGGTAGCCCAAGAAGTGGGTCATGAGAACCCTGATGGCCGTACCGTGGGTCACTATGCAAACAGTTTTGCCCTTGTTGTTTTCAATTATGCGCTTTACTTCCTTCAGAAGCCTCTCCATGAATTCTTCCATGGATTCGCCGTCGGGCATTTTAAGGAGGTGGGGACAGTTTTCCCAGCTGTCATACTCTTCAGGCCATCGGGACGGCAGATCCTCCCAGGGCACCCCTTCCCAGGCTCCCCCGTTTATCTCCCTTAATTTGTCGGTCCTTATTATGGGCAGCCTTTTTGCCCTTGAAATATACTCCGCTGTTTTTAAGGCCCGGCTCAAACTGCTGGAATACAGGGCGTCAATGCGGAAAGACTTGAGCCTTTCCGCCACTTTTTCGGCTTGCTTCTTCCCCTTTTCGGTGATATAGCCGTCGGTCCAGCCGTGGAACAGCCTTTTTATGTTTCCTTCCGCCTCTGCGTGCCTGACGAAAATAAGCCTGGTTTTCACGTGCTCCCTCCCCTGCAAGCCTGATTTTCGGGACAAGCTACAGTTTAATTATACCATTTACCACAAGCGGAGTTTCCCTATTATGTCATGGCAGCTTTTATGGCCGGTCTTCTCAAGGTAGTCTTTTATCCCCTCCAGAACCTTAAGGCAGGCGTCCGGGTATACGAGGGTCCCGGTGCCTACCATAACGGCGCTGGCGCCGGCCAGCATAAACTCGATGGCGTCTTCCCCCTTCACAATTCCCCCCATGCCGATAACGGGAATCTTTACCCTGCGGGAGACTTCGTAGACCATTCTCACGGCTATGGATTTTACCGCCGGACCGGAGAGGCCGCCGAAGTTGTTGCCCAGTATGGGCCGGCGGGAATATATGTCAATGGCCATGCCCAAAAGGGTATTTATGAGGGAGACGGCGTCGGCTCCGCCGTCCTGGGCGGCCAGGGCTATTTCTCCAATGTCGGTCACATTGGGGGTGAGCTTCACGATGAGGGGCTTTTTGCCGCAGAAAGGCTTTACCTGGCTTACAATTCTCTTTACCCCTTCCGGGGACTTGCCGAAGGATATCCCGCCTTCCTTTACGTTGGGACATGATACGTTTAATTCGATGGCGTCTATGTCGCATGCCGAAAGCCTTTCGGCTAAGAGGCAGTACTCTTCCGGGGTGTTCCCGGCTATGTTTACGATTTTAACCGTGTCAAGAGTCCTTAAGAAAGGCAGTTCTTCCCGGATAAAGGCATCCAGTCCGGGGTTTTGAAGCCCGACGCTGTTTAAGATCCCCGCCGGGGTCTCGGCTATCCTGGGAGGCCTGTTTCCCATCCGGGGTTCTAAGGTGAGTCCTTTTACCGATATCCCCCCCAGCCGGTTCAAGTCAAAAAATTCGGCCAGCTCCCGCCCGTAACCGCAGGTTCCTGAAGCCGCAATAACAGGGTTTTTCAGCTTCAAGCCGGCAATATTGACCGACAGGTCCACGCTAGTCATCCCATACCACCTCCCGGCTCCAGAAAACGGGCCCTTCCCGGCATGTTCTCAAATACTCTTCCTTCCCCTGTCTTTTAACCTTGCAGGCGCACACGTAGCAGACACCTATGCCGCATCCCATCCTCTGCTCCAGGGACACCTGGCATTTCAGGCCTCTTTCATCGGCGATCCTGCCCACTTCCTTCAGCATGGGCACGGGCCCGCAGGCGTATATCATGTCAAAAGCCCTTTTGTCCAGTTCCCTTTCAAAGGCCCGGGTGACCAGACCCTTTTCCCCAAGGCTCCCGTCGTCGGTGCTTATTACCAGCCGGCCCGAATGGCGGGAAAACTCATCCAGCAGTACGGCCTGCTCACTGCTTCTAAAGCCCAGGAAAGCGGAAGATTCCCTGCATTTGAAGATCTGCAGCAGGAAAAGCAGGGGGAATACCCCTATCCCGCCTCCCACGACGGCTATCCTGTCGAAACCACCGCAGGCGGAAAAGGGTTTGCCCAGGGGGGCGATGAAATCCAGCTGGCTTCCCGGGGCTGTTTCCGAGAGGAGCCTTGTCCCCTCCCCCCTGACCTGGTAGCCAAGGTCAAAGCTGCCCTTTTCCCGGTCCACGGAACAGATGCTGAAGGGCCTTCTCAAAAGAGGGGTAAGCCCCCTGCCGCACCTGACATTGGCGAACTGGCCTGGCAGGGCGTTTTGGGAAACCAGTTCCGATTCTACGGTGATTTTAAACACATCCTGTCCTATTTGCCTGTTTTCAATCACTCTTCCCGTCAACTGCCTGGACATTTTACCCTCCACCTCATTTGGTTAATGCGCCTATATCGACTATCTGGAAGTCGCTTTCGGCCATATTGAGCTTAAGGCATTCCACCAGCGCTTTTGCCGTGTCAAGGGAGGTAAGACAGGGAATGGACATCTCCACTGCCTTTCTCCTTATCTTGAAACCGTCCCTCTCCTGCTTTCTTCCCTTTGTGGGAGTGTTAATGACCAGGTTTATCTTCCCGGACTGTATGAGGTCCAGGGTGTTGGGGCTGCCCTCGTCTATTTTCTTAACCGAGCTGGTGGCAACGCCGTGGAAGTTTAATACCCTGGCCGTCTTTCCCGTAGCCCAGAGCTGGTAACCCAGCTTTTCAAAAGCTTCCGCAATGGGGATCAGTTCCAGCTTGTCCGAATCCCTGACGGTCATCAATACGCCTTTCCCCTTTTCCGGAAGCTTTATTCCCGAGGATATTATCCCCTTGAACAGGGCTTCCGGCAGGTTCCTGGCTATGCCTAAAACCTCCCCGGTGGACTTCATTTCCGGGCCCAGGCTGGTGTCCACGTCGGCCAGCTTCTCGAAGGAGAAGACCGGAACCTTGACAGCCACGTATTCCGACTCCCGGTAAAGCCCTGTTCCGTATCCGAAGTCCTTAAGCTTCTTTCCCAGCATCAGCTTGGTGGCTATGTTTACCATGGGTATGCCGGTGACCTTGCTGATGTACGGCACCGTCCGGCTGGACCGGGGATTGGCTTCAATTACATACAGGGTGTTGTTGTACAATACGTACTGAATGTTCAAAAGGCCCACTACGTGAAGGCTTCTTGCCAGCTTCCTGGTATAGTCCACTACCGTCTCCTTAAGCTCCGGGCTTAGGGACTGGGCCGGGTATACCGATATGCTGTCCCCGGAGTGAACCCCTGCCCTCTCCAGGTGCTCCATGATGCCCGGTATCAGGACATCCTCCCCGTCGCTTATGACGTCCACCTCTATTTCCTTGCCCATCAGGTACTTGTCGATGAGCACGGGATAGTCCTGTTTGACCCGGGTCACTATCTCCATGAACTCTTCCACGTCCCTTTCGCAGTAGGCTATCTCCATGCCCTGTCCTCCCAGCACGTAGGAGGGCCTTACCAGGACCGGAAAGCCCAGCTCCGCCGCCGCTTTAACCGCTTCTTCCGTGGTAAATACCGTTCTCCCCGCCGGCCTCAAAATGCCTATATCTTCCAGGAGGGCGTCAAACTTCTCCCTGTCCTCGGCAATGTCGATGTACCTGGGCTCGGTTCCGAACACCTTTACCCCCATGCTGTTAAGCGGTTTTGTGAGCTTAATGGCCGTCTGGCCTCCGAACTGTACAATTACTCCTTCCGGCCGCTCCTTTTTTATAATGTTTTCAACGTCTTCCGTCGTAAGGGGTTCAAAGTACAGCCTGTCCGACGTGTCAAAGTCGGTGCTCACCGTTTCGGGGTTGTTGTTGACTATAATGGCCTCGTAGCCCATTTCTTTCAATGCCCACACCGAATGGACGGAACAGTAGTCAAACTCAATGCCCTGCCCTATTCTTATGGGGCCCGAACCGATTACTATAATCTTTCTGTTGTCGGATGGCCTTGCCTCGTCCTGCTTGCCGTAGGTGGAATAGTAGTAGGGCGTGGCCGCCTCAAATTCCGCGGCGCAGGTATCCACCATTTTATAGGAAACCTCTACCTTAAACTCCTCTCTTTTCTTTGCCACCGCCTCTTTTTCACAGCCCAGGTACCTGGCCAGGGTTCCGTCGGTAAAGCCCAGGTCCTTGGCCCTTTTAAGGGTTTCTTTGTCCAGGGTTGAGAGGTCTTTGGTTTTCAGGAGCTCCTCCATTTCCACGATGCGCCCGATTTTACTCAGGAAGAACCTGTCTATACCGGTCATGTCGTAGATTTCATCTATTGAAAGGAGCCGCCTTCTTATGGTTTCGGCGATGGCGAAAATCCTTTCATCCTCAATCCTTGAAAGCTTTTCCTTAAGTCTTTCGTCGGACAGCACTTTGTAGGTTTTATGCTCCAGAGAGTCAATTCCAAGCTCCAGGGACCTTAAGGCTTTCATAAGGGCGCTTTCGAAAGAGGAGCTTATGGCCATTACCTCTCCCGTGGCTTTCATCTGGGTGCCCAGGGTGCGCTGGGCGTAAACAAACTTGTCAAAGGGCCACTTGGGAATCTTTACGACCACGTAGTCCAATGTGGGCTCAAAGCAGGCGAAGGTCTTGCCGGTTACGGCGTTTGGTATTTCGTCCAGGCCGTATCCTATGGCTATCTTTGTGGCCACCTTGGCAATGGGGTAACCCGTTGCCTTGGACGCCAGGGCCGACGACCTGCTGACCCTTGGGTTCACTTCAATGACGGCATACTCAAAACTGCTGGGATGGAGAGCAAACTGGATATTGCAGCCGCCTTCCACCTTTAAAGTGGATATTATCTTAAGAGCCGCGCTCCTCAGCATCTGGTGCTCCCTGTCGGAAAGGGTCTGGGAGGGGGCTACCACAATGCTGTCCCCTGTGTGTATGCCCACCGGGTCAACGTTTTCCATGTTGCAGACGGTTATGACGTTGCCCTTTACGTCCCTCATGACCTCGTACTCTATCTCCTTCCAGCCGGAAATGCACTTCTCTATCAGGACCTGGTGGACCCGGCTGAGCCTTAAGCCGTTGTCGGCTATTTCCTTAAGTTCATTCGCATTGGAGGCGATGCCCCCGCCGGTGCCCCCCAGGGTATAGGCCGGGCGCACAATTACCGGGTAGCCAACCTGCTCCGCAAACTCAAGGGCGTCCTTCACCCCGTTTACCACCTTGCTGTCCACGCAGGGCTCACCGATGCTCTCCATGGTATCCTTAAAGGCCTGCCTGTCCTCCGCCATCCGGATGGTTTCAGGGGCAGTGCCCAGAAGCTTTACCCCATGCCGGCTGAGGAAGCCGCACTCAGCCAGTTCCATGGCCAGGTTCAGGCCGGTCTGTCCCCCTAATGTGGGCAGAATGCTGTCCGGCTTTTCTTTTATAATGACCTTTTTCAGCACTTCCACGGTAAGGGGCTCAATGTAGACCTTGTCGGCCATATTGGTGTCGGTCATGATGGTAGCGGGATTGCTGTTTACCAGTATTACTTCAATGTCTTCCTCTTTCAAGGCTTTGCAGGCTTGAGTCCCCGCATAGTCGAACTCCGCCGCCTGCCCTATTACTATGGGTCCTGATCCTATAACCAGCACTTTCTTTACATCTTTGCGTTTAGGCATCTGCTGCTAACCTCCATTACTTTAAAAGCCTTGATTTTCTCATCTTTTCAGCCATTTCCACAAACTCATCGAAGATATAAGCCGTGTCCTGCGGCCCCGGTGAAGCTTCCGGGTGGAATTGCACCGAAAATGCCGGCAGGTCCTTAAAACGGATCCCTTCAACGGTTCCGTCGTTCAAGCTCCTGTGGCTTATCTCTATCCCCGAACTGTCTATGGTGTCCTCAAGCACAACATAGCCGTGATTCTGGGAAGTTATATAGGTCAAATCCTTCTTTAAGTCTTTCACGGGATGGTTGCTTCCCCTGTGGCCGTACTTCATTTTCCCGGTATCGGCCCCTGCCGCCAGGGCGATAACCTGGTAGCCCAGGCAGATGCCCATAAGGGGTATGCCGCCGATAAGCCTTTTTACGTTTTTCACTGTTTCCATACAGTTTTTAGGGTCCCCGGGCCCGTTGGAAATCAGTATTCCGTCGGGTTTCAAATCCAGTACCTCATCGGCGGAAGCCCATGCCGGCAGCACATAAACGCCGCAGCCCCTCTTCAAAAGGGAATCCAGGATCCCCCGCTTCATCCCCAGGTCCAGGAGGGCTATGCTGGGGCCCTCGCCCTTAAAGTGCTTTACCGTCTTTGTGGTCACCCTGTAAACCGGGTCCTTTAACTCATAGCTCCTGATTTCCTTAAGCCGGTCTTCCAAAACCAGGTCTTCCTTTTGGCTTATCAGGCCTCTCATGGTGCCCTTTTCCCTCAAAATCCTTGTAAAGGCCCTGGTATCGACCCCTTCGATGCCTACTATCCCGTTTTTCTCCAGGTACCTGTCAAGCCTTTCCACCGAGCGCCAGTTGCTGGGGGTCCTGCACAGCTCCCGCACCACAAAGCCCTTTACCTTGGGCCCGGCTGACTGTTCGTCGTCCAAGTTGATGCCGTAGTTTCCGATAAGGGGGTAGGTCATGGTGACAATCTGTCCGTAGTATGAAGGATCGGTGAGCACTTCCTGGTAGCCGGTCATGCCCGTGTTGAACACCACTTCCCCTACAACTTCCCCTGACGCGCCAAAAGAGGTCCCTTCAAAAACGGTGCCGTCTTCCAGTATTAAGAAAGCTTTCATCTGTGTTCCTCCCCTGTATGCAAAGCCTTGTTTATGTCATCCCTCATTCTCATCGCTTCCGCCCTTGCCGCTTTATCAAACTCCTCTTCGCCGAAAAGCCCTTTCCACAGCTGGGAGCGATAGGCCAGCACTATGCTCCTGGAAGCGTTGACTATGGCGCCTAAGCCGTCACTGTTAAATGCCGCCGCCGCATCCCGGGCAGACCCTCCCTGGGCCCCGTAGCCGGGCACCAGGATATATGAGTTTTTCATTATGCTCCTGAGCCTCACGGCCTGCTCCGGGTAGGTGGCGCCCACCACGGCGCCGACGCTGCTGTAGCCGTATTTTCCTGTGAGGGCTCTTCCCCACTCCTCTACATACCCGGCCACGATTTCGCTTATGCTCCTGCCGTCGGCGGTTACCAGGTCCTGGACCTGGGCCGACGAGGGGTTGGAGGTCTTGACCAGGATAAATATCCCTTTTCCGAAGGACGCGCAGTCATCTATAAAGGGTTTGATGCCGTCCCAGCCCAGGTAGGGATTTACCGTCAGGGCGTCCACGTCAAAAACCCCTTCCTTTTCATCCCCGTCCACCGTTACCTTCCCCAGGTAAGCGGTGGAATAAGCCAGGGCGGTGCTTCCGATGTCGTTTCTCTTCCCGTCCCCTATGACCAGGAGGCCTTTGGAACGGGCATGCCGGGCCGTTTCCTGAAACACGCGGATGCCGTCAATTCCGTACATCTCGTAGAAGGCCAGCTGAAGCTTGACAGCGGGTACCAGGTCGTAAACCGCGTCGATGATCTTTAAGTTAAACTCCAGGATGGCCTCCGCTGCCCCTTTCAGCCCCTTGCCGTGTCTTTCAAAAGCTTTTTCCCTGATCCGGGCCGGGACATATTCCAGGGCGGGGTCAAGCCCCACCACGGAAGGGTTGTTCTTTTCCTTTACGGCGTCTATCAGCCTGTCGACAAACAATCTCCTCTTCTCCTTTCCAAAGCCGGCAGACCGGCTGCCTATAAGACCAGTTCACCGTCGCTTACCACTACCTTTCCGCCCACAATGGTCCAGCAGACTTTGCCCTTTAAGCAGAAACCGTCAAAGGGGGTGTTCCTGCTCTTTGACAAAAGCTCATCGGCCTTAAAGAGCCACTCCCTATCCAGGTCCACTATGGTAATGTCCGCTTCCTTGCCAACTTCCAGGGTCCCCTTGTCAATTCCCAGGATTTTGGCCGAATTGGCGCACATTTTTTCCACCAGCTCTCCCAAGGTCAGGTGTCCCGGTTTTAAGAGATAGGTGACAGCCAGGGAGAAAGCGGACTCAAATCCCACCATGCCGCTTTTGGCCAAGTTGAACTCCACGTTTTTCTCATCCTGGTGGTGGGGGGCGTGGTCGGTGGCTATTACATCAATGGTGCCGTCTTTAAGCCCTTCTATCACCGCCTCCATGTCCCGGGCGGTTCTTAAGGGAGGGTTTACCTTGGCCAGTGTGTTAAAGTCCCGGCAAGCCTCTTCGGTGAGGCTGAAATAGTGGGGGCATGTCTCCGCCGTGACTTTAACTCCCCTCTTTTTTGCCCAGCGTATGATTTCAACGGATAAGGCCGTGCTGACATGGGCTATGTGAACGGGGACCCCGGTGTACTCGGAAAGGATGACTTCCCGGGCCACCACGACCTCCTCGGCGGCGGTGGGCGTGCCTTTCAACCCCATGACGGTGGACTGGTAGCCCTCGTTCATAACCCCTTCATCGGAAAGGTCCGGGTCCTCGCAGTGGGAGATGACCGGCAGGCCGAACATGGAGGCGTAAAGCATGGCCTTTTTCATGAGCCCCGCGTTTTTTACCGGGTTTCCGTCATCGGATACGGCAACGGCGCCGGCGGCCTTCATCTCTCCCATTTCGGCCAGTTCCAGTCCCGCCAGGCCCTTGGTTATGGCGCCGATGGGGTAAACATTGACAGCCCCTTCCCTTTTAGCCCTGTCCAGTATATACCTGACCACCGTCTTGTTGTCGGTGGGAGGGTTGGTGTTGGGCATACAGGCTACGGAGGTGAATCCGCCCATGGCCGCGCTCCTGGTTCCGCTTATTATGTCTTCCTTGTATTCGTATCCCGGGTCCCTTAAATGGCAGTGCATGTCCACCAGGCCGGGAAGCACGTACTTGCCGCTGGCGTCTATCACCTGGCAGCCGCCGGGGTCTATTCCCCTGGAGATGTCGGCTATCCTGTTTTCCCATATCAAGACGTCCAGTTTACCGTTCAGCCCGTTTTTTATATCTATCACGTGTCCGTTTCTAATTAACAGCCTCATAGGCGTCCCTCCTTGTCAGAAGATACAGAAGCGCCATTCTGACCGCCACCCCGTTGGTCACCTGTTCGTTTATGGCTGAGTTTTCACCGTCGGCTATGTCGGAAGAAATCTCAACACCCCGGTTTATGGGCCCCGGGTGGATTACCAGGGCATCCCTGTTGGCGTATTTAAGGGTTTTCTCGGTGAGCTCAAAGTGGGCGCTGTATTCTTTGATGCTTGGGAACAGGACCTTTTTCTGCCTCTCCAGCTGTATCCTGAGCCCTATTACCACATCGGCTCCGTCCAAAGCCTCCTCCAAAGAGCTGCAGACCTTAACCCCCGTCTGTTCCAGTTTCGGAGGCAGCAGGGTTGCGGGGCCAACCACCTTTATCGCGGCCCCCATTTTAGTCATGCCCCAGATGTTGCTTCTGGCCACCCTGCTGTGGTATATGTCCCCCACAATGGCCACCTTCAGTCCCGAGATCCTGTTCTTTTTCTCCAGCACGGTGAACATGTCCAGGAGGGCCTGGGTTGGGTGCTCGTTCATGCCGTCGCCGGCATTCACCACAGAGGCCTTCACATTTTTGGCCAGCAGGTGGGGCGCGCCTGACATGGGGTGCCTTATGACTATGACGTCGGTACCCATGGCCTCAATGGCCTTTCCCGTGTCGATTAAGGATTCTCCCTTGGCTACGCTGCTGCCCGTGGAAGAGAGGTTTGCCGACGCCCCGCCCAGGTACTTGCAGGCCAGTTCAAAGGACAGGCGGGTCCTGGTGCTGTTTTCGTAAAAGAGAGTCACCACCGACTTTCCCTGGAGATGGGGGGCCTTTTTATTGCCCGATATAATGATGGATTTCATGGTCCTGGCGGTTTTCAGGATGCTGTCTATTTCATCCGGCGCTAAGTCTTTTAGTCCCAGGATATCCTTCCTTCTTAATGCCAACCGGTATTCCCCCTTTTAAATTAATCATGGCGCGACTTTCCAGCTTATCTTAAAAAATAGTAAGGACAAAATCCTTACTATTTTTTGGAGAAATATATTTCTTTTAAGACGCTTAAGACACTCAATCGGTAAAGCATTTGCCTATGAATTTGTTCCACGTTTACACTGACAGCTTCAAAAGCCAATTTCACTTTAGTTTGCCTCCTAACGCCCGTTTTGCCTCTTCCGGGTGAGCCGGTTCTTCGGCGCCTGTGTCGTTATAACCGCCCCTGCTGCTTTTGCAGGCATACCAAGCTTCTCGTTTAAGTACCTGGTTCAGTGCCTTACAGCCTCTCTTATGTCGCTTATTGTAACCGCGTTTACTCCGTCAAACTCTTTCACTTTTACATTGACTACCTCGTTCCTGGAGGTAGGCACGTTTTTCCCCACAAAGTCAGGCCTTATGGGAAGCTCCCGGTGTCCCCGGTCAATCAGCACCGCCAGCTGTATGAGTTTAGGCCTGCCCAGGTCCATTACGGCGTCTATGGCGGCTCTCACCGTGCGTCCTGTGAATATTACGTCATCCACCAGCACCACGCTTTTGCCGGTTATGACAAAGTCAATCCTGGTCCCGTTTATGACCGGATGCTCCGAAAGCAGGCTCAAATCGTCCCTGTAAAGGGTTATGTCCAGTATTCCTACCGGGATGTCGCTGCCTTCCACTTCTCTTATCTTCCTTGATATCCACCGGGCAAGGGGTACACCGCGCCTTTGAATGCCTATTAACACCACGTTGTCAACGCCTTTGTTCTTTTCGACGATTTCATGGGCTATTCTCGTCAGGGCCCTGTTCATGGCATTTTCGTCCATTATTTCAGCCTTGTCGACCACCTATGCACCCCTCCCTTCCTAACAAAAATGAGCTCCCATGACAGACCGGGAGCTCAACCCACTTTCTCAAGGCCATAATTGGCCCAGATTCCGTAGTTTACGCCTTTCCAGCCTCTCAGGACTAAATTAAAGGCATAACTGTTTATATGTCCTCATTAAGTTACCACAAAATTTTTGTCGTGTCTAGTGGGTAAAGTAAATTTTTTTTCGTAAACTAAAAAGGCCTGTGCCCTTTCATAGGTTAGCACCGTATACCATCCCGGGATGGGATTGCGAAGGAGAATCATCTTCCCTAAGTTAAAAAAGCTTTATGGTACAGATCTGGAGTACACTTTGGACGCATGAGGGAACAGACAGTCCCCTCAACCAGAACGCTGCAGCCGCTGGTTACCGCTGGACTTGGGTAGATGAGCCATGGTCCTGGGAAGGCGATTAAAGGTAATTAATTATTATTTTACTGGTACGACTAAATCTTTCTTTTAAATGCTGTTATGATTTTATAGACTCTATCACACCCATTGGATAAACATGTTCTCGGGTTACTTTTTGCTCGAAAGGAAAGTAATTGTTTATGTTTTTAATATGTCTGATTATTTCTGCACAAAGGGGTTCCTGTTCAAATAACTGCTGAATAACATTAGAATATGTTGACAACAATGCCCCGATAAAACGGTAAAAACCAAAAAGTGAAACATGAGAAAAATCGTAGCCATCGTTGAAGGCAATATAAGGAAAACTGGGTGGAATCCATAGCCCAGTAATATCACAAAAATTATCTCTATTTATTGACCGTGTTATCCTGGGATATTGCAAATATTGATTTTTTACGCCTAATTTCTCAGCATATTTTTCTAAAAAATAACTTAATTGTGAATATGTTAAACCAAAGCATTGGCGTGTTAATTCTTCATTTTCAATAGATTCATTTTCTTCTCGAACAACAACACCAAAATAACAATCATTCACTACAGTCATTTTGATAAAGTAATCATCGGGAAGTTGTTTGAAATTTTTGTCATAATATATTTCGTGATCAAGAAATGCTGATATCAAAATACAGCCAAATTTAATGCGAAAAAGCCCTTTTATATATTTCCCGAGATTTTTTGTATGCTTACCAGCTAGATAATAAGGCCAACTTTCAAGAAGAATTTGTTTGGCATCTTTACAATAGATGCCTACGAAAGCAAAAAATTCACCTCTTTCAGAAAGATACAATGCTCTTGTTGAATACTCCGGAAGCACAATATCTTTACCTTTATGTTCTGGCGTTTTTAGCTTTTTGTATAAATCAGTTAACATGATTACCACCAAATAGAATTATATTACAACATTTTACATACTAATAATTTTATTATAATGTAATGTTTTAATAATTACAAATTTATTATTAAAGTTGTCTATGACAAGAGCTATCAAGTGAAACTCCTTGGATATTTTTCAAGCTAGCCTCTGAATAGTTCCAATTTTTTTCAACACATGCTTAATCCAAGGTATTCAGGCAAAAGAACCTCTCAATGCGTCATTGAGACCCCAAGCCAAGCCTCGGGGTCTTCCTTTCCTCTGCGCTTAATCTTAAGTTCACCTATATAGGTTAAAGCCTATTTTCGTGAGCAATAGCGTATTTGCAGTCAAGTTTACTTGAACATTTTTTATGTTAATTGAATACCATGTAGTATAAAAACATGTACGGGGGTAGCAGAAATGTATAACCTTTATTTCAGGTATCCGGGAACTGAGTGCATCACAATGCCTTTTATGCCCGCCGTTTTCCAGCTGGCCAAGGCCTATGTGCCTTTTCAGCAGCTCTGCACGGTATACCACCCTAGGGTAGGATTGCAGAGGGGAACTATTTTCCCCGAGTTAGACAGGCCTTATGGAACAGATCCGGAATACACGGTGGACGCTTGACAGGACAGGAGGTGTAAGCCATGTTTCAGTTTATGCCAACAGGTCAGGGCGACTGCCATCCCTTTGAAGGAAAAACCATGAGTCGTGAAAGGCTGTTAAGGGAGGTAATGGCCCTGGATTTTGCGTTGATTGACCTGGGCCTCTACCTGGACACGCATCCCTGTGACCAGAGAGCCCTGAACCTTTTCAACAACTACGCTCAAAGCGCCATGGCCTTAAGGAGAGAGTACGAGCGCTTGTACGGACCCCTCACCCAGAATTCCGCCGCCACCGGTTTCCGCTGGACCTGGATAGATGAGCCGTGGCCCTGGGAAGGCAATTAACTGGTTCCACAGGCGGAGAAAGGAGGATTTATATGTGGATATATGAAAAGAAGCTTGAATATCCGGTAAACATTAAAAACAGGAATCCCAGAATGGCGAAATACGTTATAACCCAGTATGGCGGACCGGACGGAGAACTGGCGGCTTCCCTCAGGTACTTAAGCCAGAGGTTCAGCATGCCCACCGAGGAAGCCAGGGCCATTCTGAATGACATAGGCACCGAAGAAATGGCCCACCTGGAAATGGTCGGCTCCATCGTCTACCAGCTTACAAAGGGGGTACCTGCCGAAATTCTGGAAAAAGAGGGCCTTGGGGCATATTACTCTGACCATGACCATGCCATTTATCCCCTGAGCGCCGCCGGCAATCCCTTTACCGCAGCCTATATCCAGTCCAAGGGGGATCCCATTGCCGACCTCCACGAGGATTTGGCGGCGGAACAAAAGGCCAGGGCCACCTATGAAAACCTCATCAACCTGGCCGACGACCCCGACGTAATCGACCCCTTAAGGTTCTTAAGGGAAAGGGAGGTAGTCCATTTCCAGAGGTTCGGCGAAGCCTTGAGGATCGTGCAGGAAAAACTGGCCCAGAAGAAGTTCTTTATCAAGAAGCCCTGGTAAAAAGGGCAAGCCCCACTGGGAACAGCTGATGAGAAAATCGAGTAAGAGGTAGGTGAATATTTCACCTACCTCCTCTCACTCTACCTAGCGCACGGTCCCGTACTAGGCGGTTCCCAAGTTTACGTCATTATAGTTTCACTGTTGGCATCGATGTTGTTGCTTTCAGTTCTCCAATATCCTCATCATAGAATTACATGCTTAAGAAAGTGTTTGATGGATATTGGTTTTGAATTAATAACCACTACTTCATGGAGTTAACTTTCAGATAGCTTATAAAAAACAGAAGCCTAAAGGTTATAAAGTCGTATAAAAGACTCTATGATTCTTGTAATTGGTTCTGGCTATCCAATACAAAAATGTGAGGAAAAAATAAGCCAGAGGTTCGCCCAATAAAACTGTATCGGGTAGGAGGCTAATCATTATTTGATTAGCCGACCTCCCACACCACCGTACGTACCGTTCGGTATACGGCGGTTCAACAAGAGTTCAATTTCTTAAGCAAGTTCTGCTATGAAGCCAGTATA
>JAKOSZ010000028.1 GCA_029776555.1 Bacillota bacterium
GCAAACTCACTTAAATTTCATGAGATTAGGACTGATTATGTGGCGCCTCTGACTTTTGTTGTGCTTCTTGCCCTGAACGTGGCAGGAGCGCTGGTGCCTGTCGACGGCGCACCTACCCAGGATTTTCTCATGAGTAACGGAATAAGCAAGGTTGGAGACAGCCTGGCAGACCTTTTCACCGTTTTTCTCGCCCTGTCTTTCGCCAGGAGCCTGGTTGTGTCCTTTTACCAGAGAACCTACCTGGCGGAGCTGAGGAAATTTCAGCCGTCCTTCAAAGAAGCCGTGACCGGCACCCTGGCCATTATGCTAAACATAGTGGGATTTTGCGCAATTTGGCTGTCACCCTACGCTTTGGGCGCTGTGTTGTTCAGGATTGACAGCCTGGTGGTGTTTGTGTCCCTGGCGGCGCTGGCATTAATACTTCCCATACTTGTGCTTTATCTCATGCTGGTGTTTGGCACCTGTTATATACTGGACAAGAACATGGGGCCCATAAGGGCGTTAAAGGCAAGCATTCGGCTGTCGGCGGGACACAGGATGGAAATCCTGTCCATTATCTTCATGTTTGGCCTGGCAAACCTTCTTGTGACCTTTTTTGTTTCCACTTTTGCCGTTACCCGGGGCTTCCTGATCTATGCCTTCGTCACCTGCTTCTTTAACACCCTCTTTAACCTGGCCTGGGCAAGGCTTACGTCCCTCATGTACGTTGATTTGGAATATGGCTGGAGCAACTGAGTCAGGGGGGACGGTGACCCAGGGAAAACGAAAGCGAGGAAATACGCAGGATGATATATGCTGTAATATCGGATGTTCACGGCAATTATCCCGCGCTAAAGGCTGTTGTCAGCGATGCAAAGGCGAAAGGCGCGGAAGCCTTTTTACTGCTTGGCGACTATATCCGTGATACACCGGCACTTAATGAAGTGGTAGATACAATCCGCACCTTGCCTGATTGCACGGCTGTTTTGGGAAATGGCGACATCGGGGTTATATCCTTGGATAAAACAAAACCGGAGTTTTGTGAGTTTGAGCAGATGCTGCCCAACTTCTGGACGTACAAAAAACTATCTGAAGAGAACCTTGAATTTCTGAAATCCCTGCCCGAATCCGCCGATATAACCCTGTCCTGCGGGAAAACCCTTCATTTATCCCACAGCATTTCCCTGATTCACCACAATCCCAGGCTCGGCGCCTTTCATTCAGGTGACTACGCAAGAAAAATGGAGCGCTCCCCTTTCACAATTGAAGAGGGAATGCGCGATATGCAAAAGGCCGCCGAGGAATACCCGGATGAAGTTGCCGCCTACCCTGGCGATATTTGTCTTTTCGGCCATAATCATTTGCAATATCTGGGCGAAGTTGGGGGGAAAATACTGCTCAATCCGGGAAGCTGCGGAATGCCCGCTGATTATGATATCCGCGCGCCCTATGCCTTGCTGAAGGACAGAGGAGATACTGTGGAAATTGAGCTTCACCGGGCCGAGTATGATGTGGAGGAGACTATAAAAGCTATCCTTGAATTCAACACTTTCACCCACGCTCAATTCTGGGGCAGGCTGCGCGCGGCTGCACTTAAACTGGCATCGGATATTCCCATAAGCCGGTTCTGGCAGCACGCCAGGAAGGTCGGCGGCGGCGTATTTCCCATGCGAAATGAATTATGGCGTAAGACTATAACAAGCTTTCACTTTGACCATAACTGGAGCATTGACGATTGGCGAAGATTCGGAGAAAGGCTTGATCTAATTCACCACTATGACGCCCTGATTGACGAAGACAACGACCCTGTCC
>JAKOSZ010000312.1 GCA_029776555.1 Bacillota bacterium
AGGTTTTCGTAGAATTTATATGCCGCAACCTCGTCAGTGGCTTTGCGCTCCATTAAATCCTGCTCCTTCAAAAACTCCAGAAACCTCATTTCTTTCAGTTTATCCAGTATTTTTCTCTCTTTCACGGCCTTCACCAGCTTTTCTCTTTCTTTATCGACATTATTCTGGCTTTTGTTTACATTTTCCTCTTGAAGCTCTATTTTACAGTTCAAAACAGGTATGTAGCTGCCGTACTCTTTAAGCTTCCACGCGCAGGTGCCGGCAGCGGCCTCCCTGAGCATGCCGGCCGCACACTGGTCCAGGTCTTTGTTCAACAGCTCCAGCTTGCTTTTTTCCAGATTGAGTACCCTTATTGCCTTTGCCAGCTCGTTTTTTTGCATGTCTTCCACTTGTTTTCTTACGTTTAATAGGGGCTGTAGTTTAAACAAAAACTTGGCCATTTAAAAGCATCACGTCTTTCATCTTTAATTGAAAGGGCGCCCTGGACTTTCAGGCCGGCGGCAGGCCGCTGTCAGCCCGCTGCCGGGTGCCGTTTCCCCCGTCCAGGACCCTTCCTAAAATCTCATAGGTCTCGTCAAAATCAATCTTTAACTCGGTATCCTGGGTCAAAAAGCTGTTTATGGAGTCTATCACGCTTATGGCAAAGTCGATTTTTTCGTTGCTCCCCTTGACATAGGCCCCGATATTGATGAGGTCTTCGGCGTCCCTGTAAATCGCCATGACTTTTTTGACTTCCCCGGCAAGGCTCCGGTGTTCGGGAGTCACAACGTCCGGCATAACCCTGCTCACACTGGCCAGTACGTCGATGGCGGGATAGTGGTTCCTGTTGGCCAGGCTCCTGGAGAGCACGATATGGCCGTCCAGAGTACCCCTTGCCGTGTCGGTAACCGGCTCCGTAAAGTCATCCCCGTCTACTAAAACCGTGTACAGTCCCGTAATGGAGCCTCTTTCCGAATTGCCCGCCCTTTCAAGGAGTTTGGGAAGAGTGGAGAAAACCGAAGGCGTGTATCCCCTGGTCACCGGCGGTTCTCCTATGGCCAGGCCTATTTCCCTCTGGGCCATGGCAAAGCGGGTAAGGGAGTCCATCAAGAACAGGACATCCATCCCTAAATCCCTGAAGTATTCCGCCACCGCCGTGGCCACCAGGGCCCCTTTCAGCCTTATCATCGCAGGCTGGTCCGAGGTCGCCACTATAACCACCGAACGCCTTAGCCCTTCCTCCCTTAAGTCCTTTTCAATAAACTCCCTGACCTCCCTGCCCCTCTCTCCTATAAGCGCGATTACGTTTATATCGGCCTTCGTGTTCCTGGCGATCATGCCGATGAGGGTGCTCTTGCCGACGCCGCTCCCGGCAAAAATCCCCATCCTCTGTCCCTTCCCCAGGGTTAAGAGGCCGTCTATGGCTTTAATCCCCAAAGTAAGCGGTTCCGAAATCCTTTTTCTTCTCAGCGGGTGGGGAGGCCGGTTCACCACCGGGTAAAAGCACTCGGCATGCACAGGGCCCTTGCCGTCTATGGGTTCCCCAAGACCGTTTAATATCCTTCCCACCATTCCCCTCTCAAGGCCTACGTTTAAGTTCATCCCTGTGGCGAAAACGGTGCAGCCGGGCCCGATGCCGCTCATTTCCCCAAGGGGCATAAGGAGCACCCGGTTTTCCCTGAAGCCCACCACCTCGGCAATTACGGTGTTTCTATCCTTAACGGTGCCAATCCGACAAATCTCGCCGATTTTGGTTTCCGGCCCTTCCGACTCTATGGTAAGGCCAATGACCTTGGCCACTTTTCCTGTATACTGCACCAGGTCGTTTCTTGCCAGAATCTCTCTATACTTATCAAGCTGTATTGGTTTTACGCTAAACTCCGATCCCGTTAAACCGTTGACTGTCATCGTCCACCTCGCCAACTCCCGTGTCTGACTGAGATTCAGCCTCTTCCCGGATGCCCCGGTACTCCTCTTTCAAACCGCTCTTCAGAAGCTCTTCCAGCCTGTCCAGCTTGGTCTGTATCCTTGCGTCCACACTGCCGTAAGGAGTGCTCACAACGCACGACCCCGGCTTTAAGGAAACATCCTTCAGTATCTCCAGCTCGCCTACGCCTTCGGTGTCAGCCAAAAGCTTCTCCGTGTTTTCAACAAGGTAGTCGTAGTCTTCGTCCGCCACCCTGAGGGAAAGCTTACTCCTGTTGGAGCACTTTTCGATGGCCTCCCTGGCAATGTGGAGGATAGCCTCCCTGTTTGCCGATATTTCCGTGGCCACTACCTTTCTGACAGCATCAATGACAATATCAACTACCTGTTCTTCGAGGCTGTTTAAGAGCCTGGCACACTCTTCTTCGGTCTTTCTCTTAATCTCTTCGGCCCTTTCAATAGTTGACCGGAACTCTTCCCTGGCCTGTCTCAAGCCTTCCCCGAAACCTTCCTGCCTTACCTCTTCCTCTATTTCCTGCAGGACCTGCCGGCCTCTTTCCCTGGTCTCCTCAATAATCCGGATGCACTCCATGTGGGCCTCTTTTAAAAGAAGCTCGGCCTCTTCCCGGGCTTTTGCAATGATTTCCTCAGGGTCCTCTTTAAATTCCAAAAGCTCGGTTTCCGGCTCCTGGTCCCCTTTGATCTCTTTTTCGGTTTCAAGAGCTTTAAAACTGGGAGGCGTCCTCATCCTGAAGGGCATGCCAACGTTTACCTGATAGTTTTTATATACGTTGCTAGACAATTATTTCATCTCCTCCCCCTCTTGAAACGATAATCTCACCTGAATCCTCAAGCTTTCTTATGATATTGACTATCTTCTGCTGGGCTTCTTCAACTTCCTTCAAGCGCACAGGCCCGATGTATTCTATGTCTTCCTTGATCATTTCGGCCATACGCTTGGTCATGTTGGAGTAAATAACCTGCTGCACTTCCTCTGTGGCGCCCTTCAGCGCAATGGCAAGCTGCTGGTTGTCTACTTCTTTCAGGATCCTCTGGATGGAGCGGTTGTCCAGGGTAATAATATCCTCGAACACAAACATCCTCTTCCGGATTTCTTCCGCCAGCTCCGTGTCTTCTATCTCCAGCGTCTCCAAAATGTGTTTCTCTGTGCTCCTGTCCACGTTGTTCAGTATGTCAACAATGCTCTGAATACCCCCGGGGGCACTGAACTCTTCGGATACAAGGGAAGACAGCTTTTTCTCCAGTATGCGCTCCACTTCCTTGATTATTTCAGGCGACGTCCTGTCCATCAAAGCGATTCTCTTGGCCACGTCGGCCTGCAAAGTTTCAGGCAGGGCCGAAAGGACAACAGAGGACTGCTGCGGCCTTAAATATGCAAGTATTAAAGCGATGGTTTGGGGATGTTCGTTTTGAATGAAGTTCAAGAGCTGGGCAGGGTCGGCTTTCCTTACTATCTCGAAGGGCTTGACCTGCAGTGAGACAGTCAGTTTGTTAATGACCTCAAGAGCCTTCTGGGTGCCCAGGGCCTTCTCCAGTATTTCCCTGGCGTAGCTGATGCCGCCTTCCGAAATGTATTTCTGGGCCAGGCACAGCTGGTAGAACTCCTCCATTACCTTTTCTTTTTCTTCCTGGGTCACCGTTCTCATGCTGGAAATCGCCAGGGTCAATTCCTCGATTTCATCCTCTTTCAGGTGCTTGAATATTTCCGCGGATCTTTCAGGCCCCAGAGTTATTAACAAAATAGCAGCCTTTTCCTTGCCAGAGAGTTCACTTTTTGATAACACTCTCGCCAATTCCACCAACTCCCGATTCTAAACTCCTCATCCTGACACTTTCTATATATAAGCTCCTTGGTAAAACGCTGACAGCTTGCACAAGTCCGCGTCCGGGTGTTGCCGGCTTATGTCAGCCTTTCTCCCAGTCTTCAAAAAGCCAGTTCCTCAAGAGCTGTGCCACCGCTTCCGGTCTTTGCTTCACCAATTTCTCTATCTGTTTCCTGACTTCGGATTTTTCCTCCAAATCAATTTCGGGGAAGGACTCTTCGGCTTCAATTACAGTGGCCAGATAGGGAGCACCGGCACCGGTTTCCACAGCCACCTCGGCGGCAAGTTCCTCCCTGTGCTTCTTCCAGGGCAGAACAGCCAGGATTAACCCGGCCGCCAGCAGTATGATAAGCACAAAGGGGCCGTATACGTCGAAGAGCTCTTTTATTACTTCATAGGTAGGCTTGATCACCGGCAGGGGCTCGGCCATCTTAAACACGTTGACGGCAATATTGGATACCGGAATGCCCGTAGCCATACTGGCTGCCTCTTTGACCTTTTCCACTTCACTGTTTATCTTGTTCTCATCCTGGACCCGTCCGCCGTACAAGAGGTTTATGGCCATTGAGGACTTCTCGGGCACCATATTTCCCGTTGCCTTCACCGTCTCTGTCAGTACTTCGTTGTACGCGTAATCCCTAACGTCATACCTTTCGTTATAGGTCGAATTTCCGCCGCCGGCCTGCATCGGATAGGAAGGGATGGTCCCTGTTCCGGGATTGGTGGCCATCCCCGGCGCGGCGCCTTCCCCGGTGTTGACCAGGTCAATGGTCCGGCTTTCACTCCTTAATTCGGCCGGTCCTTCAGAAGTGGGATTGGACAACTGTTTGGAGCTGGACTTAAGGGTATCGAAATCCAAAACAGGATTGGCCACTACCGTCACCTTGTCAAAGCTGTCAAACTGGCCGCTGAAAATTTTAAGGACGCTGCGCTCCAGGTCTTCTCTCCAGATTTTCTTCATGTCATACTGACTGCTGGCCTGCTCCACCAAGCTGTCCGTTTCCCTGGAAGTCAGCTCATTGAGATTGTGGTCCACTACCGTCACGTCGTTGGGGTCAAGGTTCTCCACGCTCTTTGCCACCCAGTTTACTATGGCCTTTACCTGGTCCTTCGTAAGCGTGGTCTTGGGCCTCACCATAACCGCAGCCGTAGGCTTCGACAGCTCTTCGTCGGAAAACAAAAGCACAGGAGGTTCGGGTATAGCGAGCTCCACGCTGGCATCTTCAATGTAATCAAACATTTTCAGCTTTGCTGCTATAGTCCTTCCCTGTGCTTCTATAAACAGCCGTCTCTTGTCGCTCTCCGTACTGCTCAGCTTTATTTTTGTAAACGCGTCGGCGAATATGGAATCGGCAGACTTGGGGTATCCCCTGTTGACCAGCAGGGCTTGCGCCTGGCTCAGCTTCCTCTTGTCCACAAGGATGTCGTCTCCGGATACCCTGCACTTGATCTTCTCGCCCTCAAGAATGTTTACCATTTCCGTCAGTTCTTTCTGGTCGTCAGTGGCAACCAGCGGCACGTATGTAACCCGGGTCAACACGATAATTCCGGCGACGATAGCTGCAACCAGTATTCCTGCCGTTATAAACAGTCTGGTTTTCTGCGACTTATCCAGCTCATTCAAAAAGCCCAACACTTTCTGCCAGGTTTTCGTTAGCATTTCCTGCACGATACATCACCGTCCTGTATCTCTCGCTTTTTCTTTTGTTTATTAATGTTTCCCCGAAAAGTCAGACTTAAGGTTTTTATCAGCTGTCAAAAGAGCGGACTTTATATCTGCATGCGCATTATTTCATTGTAGGCGTCAATTATCTTGTTTCTGACCTGTACCGTCAGCTGGAGAGCGATGTCGGCTTTTTCTATCGCAATCATCACCTGGTGAATGTTGTCCGTCCTGCCCGCCGCAAAATCATCCATTTGGCGCTGTGCATCCAGCTGCAGTCGGTTAACCTCATCAAGGGCCTGGTACAGGTAATCAGAAAAGCTGTACCCTTTGGCGGCATTGGAAGTCTGGGCTTTATTGCTCACAAGCCCGGAAGGCGCCAGCAGGTCTTCTCTTCTTACACCGGTAACAGCCATTTTCTCCTCCTCCCCGGTTTAACTTCCCTGGTTTTTATCTTCCAATTTCAAGAGCTTTCATGGCCATGCTTTTTGTGGCGTTTATTGAAGTCACATTTGCTTCGTAAGACCTGGTAGCGGAAATCATGTTCACCATTTCGGTAACTATGTCCACATTGGGCATCTGAACATAGCCTTCGGCGTCAGCGTCAGGGTGCCCCGGGTCATACACCTTCTTAAAGGGGGTCATATCCTCCACTATTCCGGTCACCCTTACGCCCTTCCCCTGGAAAAGGCGCCTGCTTTCGGCGGTAAGGTATTGAGAAAACGGCGCTTTGGCCCTTTCTTCAAAAATCACTTCCTTGCGCCTGTAGGGCAGCCCGTTTTCCCCCCTGGTGGTGGAAGCGTTGGCTATGTTCTGGGCTATCACATCCATCCTAAGCCTTTGAGCGGTCAACCCCGATGCGCTTACATCAATGGCATTAAAGAAACTCACTTACTATCGTCTCCCTTCGCTAATGACATGCTTCAGCTTCCTGAATTCAGCGCTTAAACTCTGGATCAGGGTGTTGTACTTTATGGTGTTCTTGGCCATTTCCGCCATCTCAGTGTCGATGTCCACATTGTTTCCGTCTATTCTCATGGTTGTATTGGAGGCATCTTCAAGAACGGTTATCTTCAGGTCCTTCGGATTTGCTCCCAAAGGCAGGCTCTTTCCCCCGGTCCGGCTTCCCCCGGCAGCGCTCTTGTCAAGAGCCCCGTTTAAGTACTCTTCAAAGGCCACAGTTTTTCTTTTATATCCAGGAGTGTCCACGTTGGCGATATTTTCAGCGATTACTTCATTTCGAAGCCAGGCAGCGTCAATGGACCTTTCCAGAAGTCCCAGACGGCTGAACAACCTGTTAAGCACCGCCAATCCCTCCTCACGTCGGGCAGTACCTTCCGCCGCGCGGATGTAAGGCACAGACTTTTTTAACTTCCAGCTAGACTTTCATACATGTAAAAAATATGACATTAATATCCATGATCATTTTATATATTAATATATTTTGTCAAAAAAGGCAACTATACCTTCATTGTTAACAAAAAATAGTCTTCAAATTTCGACCGCTTTAACCCCGGGGCAGGCGGACAAACGGCAGGCCTCTAAAAGAAAAAGGAGCTTTTACCACAATTTAAATGCCCCTTTTTTAACATTTTTTACTTCAATAACCTTTTCCCTCTCAAGGTCATGTCTTCTGGTAACCGCACTCCTTACCGCTGCAGCTGATAACCCTTTTTCCCCTTTCAAACTTCTCAACAAGCAAACTTCCGCACTCGGGAC
>JAKOSZ010000313.1 GCA_029776555.1 Bacillota bacterium
CCGAAGTCCCTTTTTTCCTTATCTCTACCGAAAAGTCTTCGGGAGCCGCCTGGGGCGCCTGGCTTTCATACCAGAAGAAACCCAGCTGGCAGTCTCTGACCGCTTCCAGCTTTGACGGCGCCGGGATAAGCGGGGTGGTCAGGGGGACGCACACCCATTCGCTGCACTCATCGCCGCCTTCATCAGCGCTGGCCCACTCGGCCCTTATGCTGAAAAAGTAGAGCCGGTTCGGGGACAGCCAGTTCTTTATAATCAGCCTGTATTTGCCCCCATCCTCGTCATAGTAAAATTCAAAGTTCTGGCTGTTAACATCCTGTCCGGGATCAAACCTCTGAAGGCTTCCGCCAAAGGTGGACGTGAAGCTCCTGTATATGTAGTCGCTCTCATTTGGAAGAGGGTCCTGCCCTCTCAAGGCGGCGGAGGATGCCACTACGGTATACCTTATGTCGTCTGCCCCCACCTTATCGTCCTCCTGCCTGGTCCAGCTGAAAGTAACGCTGGATCCCACCAGGGTGGACTGGCCTGAATCGTCATTGTAAGTAAAGTCTACCGGTGCCCTGGGTCTTTTCCCGCTGGGGTCCGGAGGGCCTATTACAATGTCCCTCAAGGTGGTGACCGAGCGGATGGCGCTGAAGTCGGAGACTATGACCCTCTCCGAGCTCTTGCCCTGGTCGATGATCAGCTTCGTCAGCACTTTAAAGTAGTAGGTGGTATCGGGCAGGAGCTTCGTAACCCCATCCAGCCCCACCGTAAAGACCAGGGGAACAGGCCCCTTTACGCCGGTGCCTTCCACCACTCCTATATATTCAAAGTTAAGTTCTTCCGGTGAGGGGGCGGGCGTAACCCCCAGCTCCCGGGCCATATAAATTTCATAGTATACGTTCAGGGTCACCCCCTGGGACTGACCCCTGTTGGCCCTGAAAGATTCAAAATCTATGTTGTCTTCGACTATTTCAAGCTTGACGTAGTTCAGCATCCCGCCCTGGCTGTCGGTGTATATGCCGTTTTCAGAGTAATTGAAGTTGTAAGGGACGGGAATCATGTCAGAGGCTCCCGGACGGGTTGTAAAAGTCACTATGTCCGACAGGGGCGACATGTGGGAGGGGTCCAGTGAGCGCTTGTTGACTCCCAGGGTGGTGTAGAGCTGGGCATAATATACCTTGTTGGGGAGTAAAAACTTCGGGTAATCCGGCTCCAGGAGCTCATCTGCGGGAATGTCCACAAGCTCGGTGACCGGCTTCCCATTGTCAAACTGCCCGGTAAAAACAATCCCCTTAAACAGCTCATCCCCTTTTATATCAACGTACAGCCGCCCCGGGTCCTCCGGGTCTTCCCTGGCCGCTTTTGAACTGAAATAGAAGGCCAGCCTGTAGTTCCCGAGAAATTCGCCGTACTTTATCCCATTGGCCTCAAGGGCCCTTGTTGCGTCCTCGTCCATCCTGTAAGTGTTCAAAAGCACGTGGTAGTAAACGTCTTTACTCTCGTCGGTGTTGGGGAGTATCTCCGTTTCCCAGTTGGCCGGTTTCTGCCACGAAATCCTTATGTCGGTGGTCTTTTCTACTATTGTGCCCCCTCCGCCCCGGGGATCGGGTATCTCCACGGACACATCGTTACTGAGCGGCTCAATTCTCACATTCAAGGGCGTGGGGGAACCGCTCGCATAATCTATCAGCCTGAAGGACATATGGCATGAATAGCATATGGAGCTTCCGCCGTACCTGGCCACAACCTTATAGTTAAGGGAGACAGAGGGCTCGGAAATCTCCGCCGTTGTGAACAAAACGCTCCCCTGGGGGAACAGCATGTCGCTGATGGTTACAAGGGGGTTAGCGGGGTCGCCGATATCCCCTTCCAGGGGAGGAGAAGCGTCCCCGGCCTGGACATGGTATACAATGCTCGGAAGTCTCGGGCTGCCGCCGTTTAACTTGTGAATCATTACGGCAAGGTTGTTGTTTTCGTCCCTTACCAGCTGAAACCTTATAGGTGTGTAAACATAGGGTTTCCCTGAAAGGAAGCTCCTCGGGTCGTTCTTCCCCACCGTAATCACGTCATTGTCCAGGCTGTCCCTAAAAACCGGCATTACAGCCATTCTATACAGGGTGCCGGGCAGAATGCCGGGGTTAAAAAGCACCCTGTCCCGGACATCCGGCAGGCTTAAAAGGGTAGACGGCACCAGCTTTTCCCACTTTTCACTCCAGTTATCCGCCTTGTCCTGGTCATCCTCCGGCAGCGGGCTTCTGTCGTCCTTTCTCCCCACCAGGTAAAGCTCCATCTCAGCCGAACCGGGATTATAGGCTACCTCAGCCTTGAGATCGGGGACCCCGGACACGGAGGCGAAGGTTCCGCCGGCTGAGACGTCCACATTTACGTCCACCAGCCTGGTTTCGCTGCTCCCCAGGTCGTACATGTACGTTACTATCTTATAATCGGGCACACCGTCCGGGTCCACCGTTTTCCGGTACAGCTGGCTCATTTTATCCGCTATGTAAGCCATGGCTCCCGGCGTGTTTATGGGCAAAAAGTCATAGCCTCCGGAAAGGTTGGGCACCCCGGTCCTGGGAACAGTCCATGTGAGTTTCAGGGCAGGCTTTGTGCCAATCTCCCGGCCAAATTCCCTGTCAATGCAGTCCTGCTGGCTTTCTTCCACGGTCACCGCCCTGAAGGTCATCCTGGGCAGATAACACAAAAAGCCGTGCTCAACCGGCGTGGTCATGTCGTGGGGCCTGTATGTCCTGATTTCTATGGCATAGACTATATTCTCCCTAAGCCCCGGTATGTCCACCTTATTGCCGCTGACGTCGGTATAAGGGGGGAGGGTCTCTATTTGACCCGTATCAGGATTTATGTACTCCACGATAACGGTTTTGCTCTCATGGGTTCCGCTCCAGGATACGGACAGGGTCCCGGTGTCGTAGTCAAAGTTTTCGACATTTATGTAAACTATATCGGTGGAATTGGCTTTCACCACTTCTCTTTGTAAATCCGGGAATGTATTAAGTAAGACCACTGCCGCAAGAACTAAGCTCAGTTTTCCAAAAAAGCGCCTCATTTTCTTAACTCCCCCCGTATGTGTCCCCAAGCGGCGTTAAGCGATTTAAAACCGGTCTCCCGGGATAATTTCCTGCTCTTATCCGGAAGGCACCCCGGGGGTTTTCACCCTTTGGGCAAACTCCCGCCATAAAGATACCCCGCCATATCTATATCGGCAAATAGCCCCTATGGGTTAACACAGAGGGCAGAGGCAGCGGCTTTTCTAAAGCAGTATTGCTCTCCGGAACCGCTCCATATCCCTCCGGGACGGCAGGACAGCGGCTTTTTGCAGAGCGGGGGCTAAAGCTGGGCTTTCCCGGCCGTTTTCCTGTAACGGCCCGGCGAAACGCCCACGGCTTTTTTAAAAGCCCTTATAAAGTTGGAGTAGTCCTTAAAACCTGACATCTGGCTGGCCTCGGTGACGCTAAAACCTTTGGCCAGGAACATTTTCGCCTTGGAGATCCTCTTGTAGAGGACATACCTGTGTATGTTCATGCCGGTGTATTTCTTAAACAGCCGGCTTAAGTAAAAGCGGTTGATATAAAAATGCCTCTCCAGGACTTTTAAGGAAAGGTCTCCGTCCAGGTTCTCCTCAATAAAATCAAATATGGGTGAAATGGCTTCCGGCATGGCCGGGTATTCCTCGGCTTTAGGCGCGTCGTTTGAAAAGGCCCGGTTTATCAACACCAGGAGCTCGGTAAAATAGGCAAGTTTCAAAATTTCGGTCCCCGGCAAAGGGTTTTGGGCTATGCTTTCCAGTTTGTAAAACAGCCTCAGCACCTCATCAATCTGGTTCTTTCCCAGGGCTATCCTGTTCTGTTCGCCTTTAGGCCTGTTTTCAAAACAATTGAGGAGGTTGAAGTTCGGTGAACTTAAAGCCCTTGCAATCATCGGCTCGAAGTGGATAACCATCCTCTCGTAAGTGTCATCGCTTACAAAGTAGGGGCGGTGGACTTCGCTGCTGTTCATCACCAGAAGGTCACCGTATTTCAAGGGGTACATCTTTTTCTCTATAAAGTAGTTGACCCCGCCGGAAATGAAAAAGTAAATCTCGTACCTTTCATGCAAGTGGTAGTCGACGCTGAGCGGCTTCTCAGAGATCATATGTTCAAACTGTATGCCCTCTGCCGTGTTTTTAAAATAAGCACCCAACATCCTAAACCCCCCGTTAGTCACAAAAAGCATTGATTCTAACAATAATTGCAATGTTTATGCTTTTATTATACATTATAATTTGGATGACAAATATTTTTTTGGGGAGAAGATGCTATGAAATCCAGCGTTTTTACCGTGTGCACCCCTGAGTACGACCTGGAATCCACGGCAAAGCTGC
>JAKOSZ010000314.1 GCA_029776555.1 Bacillota bacterium
GAACCCAGGTTCTGTGACTAAGCCCGGCCTTAAAGCCGGGCTTAATTACAGAACCTTTTTATTCCTTGGCAAAAAAACTATCCGGACTTATAAAATCAGGCAGAACAATACATCTTATTAATAGATGGCAAAACTAAGGCAGCTTCTCCTGCAACAGCTGCCCGATTGCTGTAACGGGGAGGATAAGATGTCCGTCCACAGTCACAAATACTGCTTCGACTGCTTTAATGAAAACAAGCACAACCACAGGCTGATGGGCTATACGGAAAGCATGGTGGGTTTCCGGGTCTTTCACTTCCACCGCTTCAAAGGAGTTTCCTCCTACTGCGGCCATATACACTACTTTTCAGGCACTACCGGCCCTCCCATCAGGACCGGGAACGGCCATATGCACAAAATGGAAGGCCTCCTGGAGCTGGAAGACATGCACACCCACCGCTACAAAAGCTATACATCGGAAGACGTGGAGTATATCCCAAAAAAAGAAGCTTTAAAACCTGCCTTTGACGGGGAATAAGCCTCCCTGCTTAGGGCTTTGCCTGCCGCGGCCCTCCTTGCAACCGGCCCCTGCCCCACTTTCTGTTGTTGAAAAACTCTTCCATGTCCTATAGAATGTAGTTAATACCAAAGTAAAAGAGGTTGATGCGTATGGCCAATATAAAAGACATGAAAGTATTGCCTCCTGTCAACAGGTATAAAAGCTCCCTGCCCAAAGTGGGCATACGTCCCATCATAGACGGAAGGCGCAGAGGCGTCAGGGAGTCCCTTGAAGAACAGACGATGCGCATGGCTAAGGCTGCCGCTAAGCTTATTTCGGAAAACCTGAAACACCCCAACGGCATGCCGGTTGAGTGCGTAATCGCCGATACCTGCATAGGAGGCGTTGCGGAAGCCGCCCAGGCGGCGGAAAAGTTTGCCCGGGAAGGCGTCGGGGTTTCCCTCTCCGTAACCCCCTGCTGGTGCTACGGAACCGAAACCATGGACATGGACCCCTACACGCCCAAAGCCGTCTGGGGGTTCAACGGCACCGAAAGACCGGGGGCGGTTTATCTCGCCGCAGTGCTGGCCGGTCATAACCAGAAGGGTCTTCCTGCCTACGGCATTTACGGCAGGGATGTCCAGGACGCTTCCGACTCCACCATACCCGATGACGTAAAGGAAAAACTCCTCCAATTCATCCGTGCCGGCCTTGCAGTGGCAGAAATGAGAGGCAAGTCTTACCTGGCCATGGGTTCCGTTTCCATGGGCATAGCCGGTTCCATTGTAAACGAAAGCTTTTTCCAGGACTACCTGGGCATGCGCAACGAATACATAGACATGTCCGAGTTTGTCCGGAGAATGGAAGCTGGCATCTATGACCCGGAAGAGTTTGAAAGGGCGTTAAAGTGGGTCAGGGAAAACTGCAAGGAAGGCCCTGACAACAACCCTCCTGAAATCAGGAGAAGCAGGGAAAAGCTGGACGCCGACTGGCTGACGGTAATAAAAATGACCCTGATTGCAAGGGACCTTATGGTAGGCAACCCCAGGCTGGCAGAGCTGGGCTTTGAGGAAGAAGCCCTGGGCCACAACGCCATAGCCGCAGGTTTCCAGGGGCAGAGACAGTGGACAGACTACTTCCCCAACGGGGACTTTATGGAGGCCATACTTAACTCCTCCTTCGACTGGAACGGCATCCGGCAGCCCTTTATAATGGCCACCGAAAATGACAGCCTCAACGGAGCGGCAATGCTCTTCGGCCACCTGCTCACGGGCACCGCCCAGGTCTTCGCCGATGTGAGAACCTACTGGAGCCCCGAAGCC
>JAKOSZ010000315.1 GCA_029776555.1 Bacillota bacterium
CCGGAAACGGACGTGACGGAGGCGTCTACCATAATGGCGCAGCACCAGGTGCGAAGGCTCCCTGTGGTGGAAGAAAACAGGCTGGTGGGTATTGTATCCCTGGGAGATAGCGCCGCGGATGCCAGGTTTGACGCGGAGGTGTCCGAGGCTCTGGCGGAGATTTCAAGGCCTTCAAGGCCGGAAAGAATGCCCGGAGAATAAAGAAATTACATTAATTAATTTAATATGAAGCGCAAAAAATAATAAAGGCGCTGATTAAAAAAAGGGGGTTCCCGCGCCCAAAAGGAGGCATGTGCTGTGAGTAGGAGAAAAGGTATAATGTCCGAAAACCTGAAGGCTGAAATAGCCAGGGAGCTCGGAGTATACGAGACCGTTAAGTCCCAGGGCTGGGGGAGCGTATCTTCCAGGGACTGCGGCAACATTGTCAGGAAAGCGATAGAGATGGCCGAAAGAAACATGGGCAGGGGCTAGAAAAACCCTTTAGCGTACAAAAGCCGGCACATTGGCCGGCTTTTATTTTTCCTCCCTTGTGTTTAGATCCAATGGTATTAAATTTATGTTGACTTTTTAACTGATCTGATGGTAAGATTTACTTAACTGATATTCGGCGGCGCTGCCACCGGACTTTTTCAAATCTATTACAATTTCTTTACACTTGTTTTCCTAATGTTGACTTGCCAATTTAGCCGATGATATAATGAATTTGCCTCGGGGTAGGCCTATCCGGTCTGTCTTGAGGCAAAAGGGGTCAGGTTATCGGGGGCAGGGATGAGGCGTAACCTGGCCTAAAACTAAAGCCTTATTCCAAAAATACAAAAAGGAGGATATGAGAGCATGAGGAATCTCAAAAAGCTTTTGGCAGTACTGGTATCCATAGCTGTCGTACTTACAGCTGCCATACCCGCTTTTGCGGAAGATGCTCTGCTGTCCGACGCTGAGATCTGCTATGAGCTCGGTGTCATTAAGGGCGGCGGCGACGGGACCATGACGCCTGAAGAGATTGAAACTTATTCGGGCAAGACAGCGGAGAGGATTCAGGCTGCCATATTGCTGCTCCGGTTAAAGGGCCTTGAAGATGAAGCAAGGGCATATCCCGTTGACGAAGATACGCCCAACTTCAAGGACGCCGACAAGGTTGCCCATGCCGGGACAGCTGTCAACTTGCTGGCATACCTGAAGAACACACCGGAACTTGGATGGCAGGGTGGACCCGCTGGAAACTTCAGCCCCACCGAGCCGGCAACAGCCCAGATGATCTACAAGGTTATGCTCGAATCCCTCGGCTACAAGCAGGGTGTGGACTTCGAGTACAACGAGGTCATCGGGTTCGCAAAGGCCCTGGGTCTGAAGGAGATAGCCAGCAAGGGCGTTGTAACCGTTGGCGACGTTTGCACGGCTATCGTTGAAGCCCTGCAGACTCCCATGAAGGATCAGGACATGACCCTTGCGGAAGCTATTGGAGCTGACGACGACGAATTCCTGGCGAAGGCCATCAACCTTGGTCTTGTGACTTCCTACGAATACGTAGCTATTGACGACATTACCATCGCCTACGGCGCCGACGAGGCGGCGGTAGCGGAGGCTCTTCCCGCCACGGTAACCGTCAAGTTCAGCGACGGTAAAACAGCCATTAGGAACGTGGTATGGGGAGCAGTTGACACCTCCACGGAAGGCGA
>JAKOSZ010000316.1 GCA_029776555.1 Bacillota bacterium
CCCTACATCCAACCTGTTCACACAACCTCAAAAATTTCTAAAAAAACATCTAAATCGTGCACTCACGAAGGCTGACATCCAACCTGACCACTCGCCAAGCGCTGACATCTAAATCGCTCTGTCACAAGGTTTTTTAGCTGTTTCGACTTGTTCTCATGAAGTGAAAATTAGCTAATTTATGTGCAGTGGTTTTTGGGATGGAAACCTCGAAATGCCCTTATATCAAGGTTTTTTTTACACTTGATTTTTCACCTTTGACATCAATACTACCGTCTCAACATGCGGTGTGTGGGGGAACATGTCCACGAGCTTTACACGCTGCGCCTGGTAGCCGGCGGCTGCCAGCTCTTTTAAGTTTTCGGCCAGGGATTTGGGATTGCAGGAAACATACACTATCGTCGGCACCCGGCAGTCTATTATCTGCCTGAGGGCTTTAGAGGATACACCCGGCCTGGGAGGGTCGACGATGACTATATCAGGCTTTTCTTCAATCTCTCTAAGCTTTTCTCCCACATCCCCTGCAATAAAAGTCACGTTCCTTATACCGTTGGCGGCGGCGTTTTTCCTGGCTGCCATCACCGCATCCTCCACAAGCTCAACCCCGTACACATGCTTAGCCCCTTCCGCCGCAACCTGGGCTATGACCCCGGTACCGCAGTAGAGGTCATACACCACTTTCCCCCCGGTGTCTCCCAGGTATTCCCTCACGGTGCTGTACAGGACTTCCGCAGCCAGGCTGTTCGTCTGGAAGAAGGAAAAGGCCGAAATTTCAAATGTCAGCCCCAGGATCTCCTCTACAATATAATCCCGCCCGTAAAGGATGTCGTACTTCTCACCGATTACCGCATCGCCCATAGAATCGTTGCGTGTATGCAGCACTCCCGCAATTTTTGAACCGGTGTTCAGCTCAAGAAGGCGCTCAACAAAAGGAGAAAGGTCGTATTCCATCTGGGATGTGGTTACCAGGTTGACAAGCAGCTCCTTTCTCCTGAAGGATTTCCTGATAACCAGGTGCCTCAGGTATCCCTCATGGTTCAGCTTGTTGTAATGGGGGATCCCTCTCTCCTTAAAAAAGGCGAGGGTTGCCTTAAGGACCATGTTGAAATCCTCATCCACTATCCTGCAGCGGTCAGTGGTGATAACGCTGTAAAATTTCCCCGTATGGTGCAGCCCCAGCGTCATTTCGCCGCCCTTTTCCAGGTTTCCGAAGGTAAACTCCATCTTGTTGCGATAAGCGTACATAAGGGGGCTTTCCGCTATTCCGCCATAGGAAAATCCCTTTATGCCCGACTGCTCCAAAAGCTTCAGGACTTCCCTCTCCTTCTGTTTCAGCTGAATGTCATAGGGGATGCGTAAGAAAGCGCACCCCCCGCAATCGCTGTCATGGGGACAAATGGGCTCTGCCCGTTCCACGACGGGCTCCAGTATACTGAGAATGGTCCCTTCAGCCCTGTTTTTCCGTATTTTGTTAATTCTAACCCTGGCCTTTTCGCCTGCCAGGGCGTTTTTTATCTCGACGGTCCTGCCGTCGACCCTTGCCAGCCCCACCGAGGGGTACCTGGTATCTTCAATATATACGTCAATAACTTCTCACCTTCTCATAGTCCTCTCCTGTTCCGCTTCGCTTACACCTCTGTATTTTCTGATTCTTCCGATGCGAACCTGCTGCCGGAAAACTTTATAAGTCTACGGTCAATTCCTTCTTAAATTTTTCCGCTGCTGCCGCCGCCTCCGGAACGGCCTCCGCCGCCGGAAGAGCCCCTGAAGCCCCCGCCGCCGGAGGAGCCCCTGAAACCTCCGCCTCCGAAGCCTCCCCCGCCGAATCCTCCGAAGCCGCCTCTTCCGTGTCCCCCACGCAAAAAGCCCGTTAGAATAATAATCCTTAATATCGTAGAGGTTATCCTGAACCGGAAGAACACAAAGTCAAATACCAGGAAAAGTACCAGGAATATGGGAAACACGATGTCTTCCGGACTTTCGCTGCGGGCACGGTCAGGGAGCGCAGGACCAACAATCCCGGGCTTACCGGCTTTGACCTTAGCGATTTCAGCTTCAAGGGCCTCCTCGGCACCGTATTCCTCCGCCACTTCCCTGGCAATGGCCAGGTACCCGTTTAAAAATCCGCTGTCAAAGTCGTCATGCACCGTATAGGGTTTAATATATTTTTCCCGGATATCGGCAGTCTCAATATCGGTAAGCGCGCCTTCGAGCCCATAGCCCACCTCAATCCTGAGGAGCCTCTCATCGTTCACGTACAGCATCAAAACCCCGTTGTCCTTGTCCTTCTGGCCGATTCCCCACTTCTCAAAGAGCTTGTAGGCATATCTCTCCAAATCCTCACCCTGGAGTGAAGCTATTGTCACAAGCACAACCTGAGCGCTTGTCAAGTCTTCCAGGGCTATCCCGATACTCTGGATTTCAGCCTCAGTTTCCTGGGAAATAACCCCGGCAAAATCGTTAACGAAGAACTCACGGGTCGGCGAAGGGTATTGAGGTTCCGCGGCAACCGTCACCGGAAATGCCGTCAAAAGAACCAGCAAAAATACAATCACCCTGGCTAGCCTGCCCACATTTCACCTCCACCTTTCCTTATAACTCAGTCAAACTTGATTTCGGGAGCTTTTTGCGCTTCCGGGTCGGCCTTATAGTATTCCTTGGGGGTAAAGCCCAGCATCCTGGCCATTATGCTGCCGGGAAACCTTTTCACTTTCAGGTTGTACTCATTTACCGCATCAATGAAGCGGTCCCTTTCCACGGATATCCGGTTTTCACTGCCTTCAATGGCTGTCATCAAATCGTGGAATTGCTGGTTTGACTTAAGCTCAGGATAGTTTTCCACCACTACAAGGAGCTGTCTCAACGCTGAAGTCAGCAAGGCGTCGGCTTCCGTCTTGCTCTTTATGTCCTGGCTATTGTCCTGGAGCACCGCCCTGGCACGGGCAATATCCCCGAATATTTTTTCCTCATGCTTCATATAGCCTTTTGCCACTTCAACCATAGGAGTTATAGTGTCAAACCTGCGCTGCATTTTGTTCTCAACATGGCTCCAGGCCTGATCAATCTTCGCTTCTGCTTCAACAAGCCCATTATATGTTGAAAACAGGCTTGCTGCTATTATTATAACCAGAAGCACTACAAGACCCCACTTAATCCACCTTCCAAAAGGATATGCGCCGAGATAGTTGCTCATTTTACTACCTCCCCTTTCTTGATAGTTTCATTATACCACCTGGTCTGCTCCAATTGTAAAAGAAGTCGTCACTCGAGACAATAATATGCTTTCGTAAGCCTTTTCAGTTATCCATCCCCCCTTTTTTTATATCGAGTATATAAATATTGTGTGTCGCTCTATAATATAGAGTATATTAGTATATAATATATGTCAATAGTAAAATAGAAAAAATTTATAAATTTTTCTTTTGCAGCAGATAAAATGGTGAAGATGGGCGCTGTCATGAATGGATAACATTGTATTGATGGAGATGGCCGCTGTAATAAACAGTTAAAAGATATTTTTGGCGGAGACGGCTGCTGCTGTGAACAGATAACAGTCTTCTTTGGTGAAGATGGATGCTGCAGTGAAAGGATAATAGTCGTTTTTTGCAAAAGCGCCTGCTGTTTTGAACGGATAACAGCTATATTTGTTGAAGATGGGCGCTGTCATGAATGGGAACAGCTATCTTTGGTGAAGATGGCTGTTGTTATGAGCGAGTAACCGTTATCTTTGACAAATTTGGCTGCTGTTATGAAAGGGTAACAGCTATGTTTGGTAAAGATTGCTGTCTTCATGAAAGGTTAACAGATCTTTTGAAAAGCCTGCTGTCTTGAAACGGGTAACAGCTGTATTCGGCGAAGACGGATGCTGTCATAAGTGGATAACACTATATTTGATAAAGCTGACTGCTTTAATAAACGGGGAACCGTTATCATTGACGAAGCCGACTGCTGTCATGAACAGATAATAGTTACATTCGCCGAAGCTGCCTCCCGTCTTTAGCAGATAACAGCTATATTGGCAAATTGGCTGCTTTCCAGCAGGGATAACAGTTATATTCGGCGAAGCTGCAAGCTGTCCCCAATAGATAACAGCCATCTTTAAAAAATAAAGAGGAGGATCCCTTCCATGCACTGCATGGACGGTCACCCATGTCACTGCACAGGGAAATTGGCCCCTTTTGTTCCTGGCAGGAATAAATGATACACGAAATTAACGACAGCTATCTTTTAAAAAGAGAATTTCCCGGTGGCTGGAAAGAAGAACCGCCCCTTTGAGTCATACGATCCCCTGGGTCATAGTAGATAATATTGACGAAGATGGGTGTTTTCCTGGACGGATAACAGCCATCTTTAAAATTAAAGGGAATGATTCCCTCTATGTACTGTATAAGAGAACCATCCCCTTGTCTCCTCCTCATGTGCACAAAAGAACCGTCCCCTTGTGCTCTTGCGCACAAAAGAACCGTCCCCTTGTGCTCCTTGTGCTCTGCCCCTATTTTTTCTTCATCTTCATGGCCTCTTTGGCTTTCTTTACTATGCTGCCCGCGGTAAGGCCGTACATCTCAAGGAGGTGGTCGGGTTTCCCGGATTTGCCGAACTTGTCCTCGATGCCGACCATTTTAAGGGGCACGGGGCAGTTCTGTACCAGGACTTCCGCCACAGCTCCTCCCAGTCCGCCGATTACGGTGCCTTCTTCAGCGGTCACCAGGGCGCCGGTCTCCCGGGCCGCTTTTATAATAAGCTCTTCATCGATTGGCTTTATTGTGTGCATATCAATAACCCTGGCCCGGATGCCTTCCTCCCGCAGGAGTTTTTCCGCCTCAAGGGCGATGTGCACCATGAGCCCTGTCGCTATTATGGCAAGGTCATCTCCCTGGGTCAGGACAACACCCTTGCCGATTGTAAAGTCCAGGTCTACCCCCTCATATATGACCGGCACCGCAGGGCGGCCCAGCCTCAGGTACACGGGGCCGTCATGCTCGATGGCCGCCTTTACGGCAAGCCTCGTTGCCACGCCATCGGCGGGGCAGATCACCGTCATGTTGGGCAGTGACCTCATAATGGCTATGTCCTCCAGCGCCTGGTGGGAAGCCCCGTCCTCCCCTACCGATATGCCCGCGTGGGAAGCCCCGATCTTTACATTGAGATTGGGATAGCAGACCGAATTCCTTATCTGTTCGCAGGCGCGCTGGGAAGCAAATATGGCAAAAGTGCTGGCAAAGACGATTTTCCCGCATGAGGCCAAGCCCGCAGCCACGGCCATCATGTTGCCTTCGGCTATGCCCATGTTGAAAAACCTGTCGGGGTATTTCTTTTTAAACACTTCCGTCTTGGTGGACTTGGAAAGGTCCGCGTCCAGCACCACTATCCTCTCATCGCCGCCAAACTCGGCCAGTGCGTTTCCGTATGCATCTCTCGTGGCAATCTTCTGACTCATGTCACTCCACCTCCAATTCTGCAAGAATGGCATCCAGTTCCGCTATAGCCTTGTCACGCTGTTCCTTGTTTGGGGCAGACCCGTGCCAGCCCACCTGGTTTTCCATAAACGAAACGCCTTTGCCCTTTGTGGTTTCCGCCACTATCATTGTGGGCATCCCCACGGTCTTTTTGGCCTTGTCCAGGGCGTCAAAAATCTCAGTAAAATCGTGGCC
>JAKOSZ010000317.1 GCA_029776555.1 Bacillota bacterium
ACTAACTCCACAGGCGTAACTTCGGATAGTTCCTACCCTACTTTTTTAAGCTGTTAATCCTATTTCTTTTAATCCTTGATTTAATATATTTTTAGCTGCGTTTTCGTCTCTCTGATGTATTGCACCACAATTTTCAACTCATTCTTTCAAAGGAGGCAATGTATAACTATATTCATCCGGCGGTGCTTTTTCAAGCCCTTAAAACTGCCGTTTAGGAGCGTGTATTATAAATATGCGCATTTATCTCCTTTATACTCAAGGATTTTTAATGAATTTTCAGATATCTTGATTTACATCACTCATCGTCCTCGTCTCCCGCAACTTTTGCCATGCTGACAACGCTGACGCCCTCGTTAAGCCGCATCAGAGTGACTCCCCTGGTGGCCCTTCCTAATATACTGATTTCCGATACCCTGAGCCTGATTATGGAACCGTCGGAATTAATAATCATTACGTCGTCCTCATCCTTCACCAGTTCCATGCCGGCTATCTTTCCTGTTCTCTCGGTCACCCTGTAGGTCAGGATCCCTTTTCCTCCCCTTAACTGGGCCCGGTACTCCGAAAGCTCAGTCCTCTTTCCAAACCCGTTTTCGGTTACCGTCAGGAGGTAAGAGTTTTCGGCCTTGCCGCACACCTCCATACCCACAACCCTGTCTCCTTCGTCCAGCCTTATCCCTATAACTCCCGACGCGGCCCTTCCCATGGGTCTTATCTGGGACTCGCTGAAACGGATGGCCATGCCTTCTCCTGTGACAAGGACTAAATCCTCGCCGCCGGCGGTGAGTTTTACATCAATGAGCTCATCGTTTTCCCTCAGCAGTACTCCCATAATGCCGCCTTTTCTTACGTTCTCGTACTCCATAAGGTTTGTCTTCTTTACAATGCCGTTTTTTGTGGCCATAACAAGGTGAAGACCTTCCCTGTATTCGGCTATGGGTATTACGGCGGTTATTTTCTCATCCGGGTTTATCTGCAGGAGGTTAACAATGGCCATGCCCTTGCCCTGGCGGCTGGATTCCGGTATCTCGTAGGCTTTTAACCTGTATACCCTTCCTTTGCTGGTAAAAAAGAGTAAGAAGTGGTGGGTTGTACACACGAAGATGCTTTCCACAAAGTCTTCCTGCCTGGTGCTGATCCCAATGATGCCCTTGCCTCCCCTTCTCTGGCTCTTATACGTGTCCGCAGGAATCCTTTTTACATAGCCGAAGTGGGTAAGGGTAATAACAACATCTTCTTCCTGTATCAAATCTTCTATGTCAATTTCGTCCACATCCTGGACAATTTTCGTCCTTCTCTTGTCCCCGTACTTCTCTTTCAGCACCGTAAGCTCTTTTTTGATTATATCCAGTACCATTGACTCATTGGCCAGTATTTCCCTGTAATACTTTATCTTCTCCACGATATCCTTAAGCTCTTTCTCAATCTCTTCCCTGCCGAGGGCGGTCAACCTTCCAAGCCTCATGTCCACGATGGCCTGCGCCTGTTTTTCGCTTAAATTAAACTTGTCCATAAGTCCCTTTTTGGCCATGTCCTCATTCCTGGAATTCTTTATGATCTCCACTACCTCATCAATGTGATCTACAGCTATCTTATAGCCTTCCAGGATATGGGCCCTTGCCTCGGCTTTGTCTAAATCAAACTTTGTCCTTCTCTTTATGACGTCCTTCTGGTGGTCAATGTAATAGTCTATGGCCTGCCTTAAGTTTATGACCTTAGGCTCATAGGTCTTGTTTTCTGTCGGCACAATGGCCACCATGTTAACATTGAAGGAACTCTGCATTTGCGTATGCTTATATAACTGGTTCAACACCACGTTGGCATTGGCTTCCCGCTTTAAGTCGATTACTATTCTCACCGGCTCATTCCGCCCGGATTCGTCGTTAATGTTGGAGATGCCGTCAATCTTTTTATCTTTCACAAGTTCGGCGATTTTTTCAATCAGGGCGGCCTTGTTTACCTGGTAGGGAATCTCGGTGACAACAATGCGCTGCCTTCCGCCGGACAACTGTTCAATGCTGGCCACAGCCCTTACCGTGATCCTTCCCCTGCCGGTCCTGTAGGCGTCTTTTATGCCCTGTTTCCCAATTATCAAAGCGCCGGTGGGAAAATCAGGGCCTTTAATGATCCTGTTGAGCTCGTCTGTGGATACATCGGGGTTGTCTATTACCTTTATGATCCCGTCCACAACCTCATTCAGGTTATGGGGCGGCATGTTTGTAGCCATGCCCACGGCAATGCCCGACGAACCGTTTACCAGGAGATTGGGGAACCTGGACGGAAGTACCGTGGGCTCCATCTCATGTTCGTCAAAATTGGGCTTGAAATCCACCGTGTCCTTGTTAATGTCATTTAAAAGCTCCATGGCTATCCTGGACAGCTTAGCCTCCGTGTACCTCATGGCCGCAGGCGCGTCCCCGTCAATGGAGCCGAAGTTACCGTGCCCGTCAATCAGGGTGTATCTTAAGGACCAGTCCTGGGCCATGCGCACAAGGCTGTCGTATACTGCGGCTTCGCCATGGGGGTGGAATTTACCCAGCACGTCGCCCACCGTGGTGGCGGATTTTCTGTAAGCCTTGTCCGGGGTAAAGCCGTTTATATACATGGAAAAGAGTATACGCCTGTGCACGGGCTTTAACCCGTCCCTGACATCCGGCAGCGCGCGGTCTATGATTACGCTCATGGCGTATTCAATAAAGGATTTTTTCATTTCTTCTTCTACATCAACAGGAATTATCGTCTGCTTTGGTGGTTGCTGCCTGTTATCGGTCATACTGATTCAACACTCCGTTTCCTTTTCCTCAGTTTTAAAATGCCCCTTTCCTAATTTTAATAAACTTTTTAAATGCTGTCCAATATGTCCCCATCCCCCTGCCCCCTTCCCAGAGGGAAAGGGGGCACGATAACCGAAGGAGCAGGCGGGGCAAACAAAGTTTGCCCCGCCTGCTCCTTTATAACGAGGTTCTTTCTGCTACTGGTTCTTGGGGACTCGCACAATAAACTCTATATACTCTCCCCTGTCCAGCTGTGCCGCTTTCACGTTGACCCCGGATTTCTTCATAATGGATATAGCATGCTTTATGGTATTGACAAAAATCCTTATGTCCTTTATGTTCTTAATCAGCTTTTTCTCCCCGCTCCTTTCCCTTGAATTCCTCAAACACTTTTCTATGACGCGGTCAATCAGTTCCTCGGTCTTCTTTACATTGTACCCTTTTTCACATACGAGCTTTAAGACTTTGAGCTGGAGCTGCTCATCATGGAGCTTTAAAAGCGCCCTGGCATGCCTTTCGGTCAGGTTATTATCTACAATCATCTTCTTTACAAGGGGAGGAAGCTTTAAGAGCCTAATTTTGTTTGCGATGGTGGACTGGCTTTTCCCTATGCGGCGGGCCAGTTCTTCCTGGGTCAGCTTGTGTTCCGTAAGCAGATTGTTATAGGCTTCCGCCTCTTCCAGGTAGGTCAAATCTTCTCTCTGCAGGTTTTCAATGAGAGCCATCAGCGCGGAATTGTTGTCATCCACATTCACCACGATGGAAGGTATCTCCTTTAAGCCTGCCATGATGGCCGCTTTCAACCGCCTCTCCCCCGCCACCAGCTCATAGGAATTGGCGGATATTTTCCTCACGTTTATCGGCTGAATGACTCCATACTGCTTTATGGACTCACAGAGTTCCTCCAGGCCGGCCCTGTTAAACTGTTTTCTGGGTTGGTACGGATTTGGCCTTATACTATCTATGCTTATGTAGGTTATCATTTTTTCGTCTTCCGTCTTGTCGTCCCTGGTAATATGAAGTTTACTCTCCAGCATGGCACACCACCCTTTATTATTTCCAAAATGTAACTATGGACGCAGGCATGGATGAATGCCTCTTTTGTGTTTTTCACATTTTATACCTGCAAATTGCACATAGCTGTTTAACTATATTCTTCATGTATTTCCTGGAACCTTTATCGAAACATGGAATTTGTTCGTCTGAAAACTTCATATTACCACATAATGATGCCCTAAATGAGAGGCCGCTTTGACGGTTTACCAACATCCCTGGGGTAGCCTGTCGGCGTTTGTCGTATTTTTCTTACAGTAATAACATTTCTCTTCAAATTACTGAATGGCAGGCAGATCTCCTCTGTTTTTTCTACAACTCCTCCTAAAATCTCAAGAGCCTTCTTCGAAAAATCTACTTCTTTTATATCACTCCCTTTCATAGCTATAAAAATCCCGCCAACTTTAACAAAAGGCAGGCAGTACTCCAGCAGCACCGGGAGGGAAGCTACGGCCCTGGCGACAGCCGCGTCAAAAACCTCCCTGTATTCCTCTTTTCTGCCGAATTGCTCCGCCCGTCCCTGTAAAACCTCTATACCGCCAAGGTTTAGCTCAGCGATTGCCGCCTTTAAAAAAGTGACCCTTTTCCCGATGGAGTCCAGCAGGGTCACGTCCAGGTCCTCCCTGGCCAGCTTTAAAGGTATTCCCGGAAAACCGGCGCCGGTACCTACGTCAATCAGGGTCTTAAGACTTTCTTCCCTTTCCAGGCAGGGAACCACGCTGATAGAGTCTAAGTGGTGCTTTATGACTATATCCCGGTCATCCTCGATGGCAGTTAGGTTAAACCTGGTGTTCCACTCCTTTAAAACAGAAGTGAACTTAAGAAACAAATCAACCTTTTCCCCGGACAAATTAACTCCGAAGCTTTGGGCCCCCTCAATAAGGAGCTTTCTCATTTCCTCCTGCAACGGACACACCTTCCCCGAATATTACTCCCATCCTCTTTTTCAGTCTCCGGCCTGTTCCCCTGTCCCATTTCTTTTCCGCTGCTCAAGGTATACCAGCAAAACCGAAATATCCGCCGGTGAAACCCCTGAAATCCTTGAAGCCTGTCCAATGGAGAGGGGCCTTACCTTGTTGAGCTTTTGCCTTGCTTCTATGCGAAGTCCCTTTATCCCGTCGTAATCCATATCCTCCGGCAGTCTCCTGTCTTCCAGCTTTTTAAACTGCTCTACCTGTATCATCTGTCTTTTAATGTATCCTTCGTACTTGACGGCTATTTCCACCTGTTCCCTGACTGCCCTGCTCAATTCCGGCCTCCCGGGGTCAACAGCCTTTAAGTCTTCGTAGCTCAACTCGGGCCTTTTTAAGAGCTCTTCCAGCTTAACCCCGCTTTTTACCGGCGTGCTCCTTTTACTTTCAAGCAAGCTGCTTAAACTTTCAGATGGCGGGACCACGGTCTTCCTGACCCTGGCGATTTCCCCTTCAATGGCCTCCTTTTTCTTAAGGAACCTCTCATAGCGCTCATGGCTTATAAGTCCTATTTGGTAGCCTATGGGCGTAAGGCGAAGGTCAGCGTTGTCCTGCCTTAACAGAAGCCTGTACTCCGCCCTTGATGTCATCATCCTGTAGGGCTCGTTGGTTCCCAGGGTGACAAGGTCATCTATGAGGACGCCAATGTAAGCCTGGGACCGGTCAAGAACAAGGGGCTCCTTTCCCTTTACCTTCAAAGCGGCGTTTATTCCCGCCATAATCCCCTGGGCTGCGGCCTCTTCATACCCCGAACTTCCGTTTATCTGCCCGGCAAAAAACAGGCCCTCAATTTCTTTAAGCTCCAGGGACGGCTTTAACTGGGTGGGCTCAATACAGTCGTACTCTATTGCGTAAGCGCTCCTCATTACCGAAGCCTTCTCAAGCCCCGGTATGGATCGGATGACCTTAATCTGGACATCTTCCGGCAGGCTGGTGGATACCCCCTGGAGGTACATCTCCTCGGTCCCAAGACCCATGGGCTCCACAAAGACCTGGTGGGCTCCCTTGTCGGCAAAGCGCACCACTTTATCTTCTATGGAAGGGCAATACCTTACCCCTACGCCCTGTATCATTCCGCTGAAAAGCGGGGACCTGTGCAAGTTCTCCCTTATGATTCTATGGGTTTCTTCCGTCGTATAGGTGAGCCAGCAGGGCACCTGCTCTATGTCTATCTCTTCCGTTTCAAAGGAGAAAGGCACAATCACATCGTCTCCGGGCTGCAGCTCCATTTTTGAAAAGTCTATGCTGCGCCTGTTTATTCGGGGAGGAGTGCCGGTTTTGAACCTTTGGAACTTAATGCCGAGCTTTCTTAAGCTGTCGGTCAGCCGTAAAGCGGGAAACAATCCGTCCGGGCCGCTGCTGAAAGCCACTTCCCCTATTATTATGCGGCTGTTCAAGTAGGTACCCGTGGTGATGACCACAGCCCTGCATTTATAGAGAGCCCCGGTGTGGGTCTTTACCCCCGTAACCCTTTTCTTTCCCTCGTCGGTTATTACTTCCGTTACCTCAGCCTGCCTGAGGTCCAGGTTCTCCTGACGCTCCAGGGTGTTCTTCATTTCCGCCTGGTACCTCTTCCTGTCTATCTGGGCCCTTAAGGAAAACACGGCGGGCCCCTTGGCCCTGTTTAAAATCTTGGACTGGATCAGGGTCTTATCGGCGGCCTTGCCCATCTCTCCCCCCAGGGCGTCGATTTCCCTCACCAGGTGGCCCTTTGAGGTCCCCCCGATGCTGGGGTTGCATGGCATGCTGGCAATGCTGTCCAGGTTTATGGCAAACACCAGGGTCTTAAGGCCGAGCCTGGCCGAAGCCAGGGCCGCTTCACACCCCGCATGTCCGGCTCCTATTACAATAACGTCATATTCCCCTGCTATATACTCCATACTTACCTCCATAAAGCCTATCAGTTACTTACCCAGGCAGAAACGGCTGAATATCTCGTTAATCACGTCCTCGCTGACCGATTCTCCCGTAATCTGCCCCAGGCTTTCAGCCGCGCCCCTGATATCTATAACCATGCAATCTATGGGCATGCCCATCTCAAAGGATTTTTTCGACTCCTGAAGGCTTTCCAGCGCTTTTTCAATCAGGACCTTGTGCCTTATGTTGGTGACCAGGAATTCGCTGTCCGCGTCAACCTCTCCCTTTAAAAAGAGCTCCCATATGGCTTTTTCCAGCTCCTCTATGCCGATGTCTTCCTTCATGGAAGCCCTTATGGTGTACTTGCCCTTAAGCTCCCTTTCAATGGCCGAGACTCTTTCTTCCTGGGAGATGTCAATCTTGTTCAGGACGTAAACCGCTTTTTTCCCCTCCAGCTGCCTTATGATCTCCCTGTCTTCATTAAGCAGCCCCTCCCATGTATCTATGACCATAATTACAAGGTCGGCCTTTTCTATCTCCTCGATAGTTTTTTCCACGCCTATCTTTTCCACCAGGTCATAAGTGTCCCTTATACCGGCGGTGTCCAAAAGCCTTACCGCTACCCCGTTGACGTTCACGTACTCGTCTATGACATCCCTGGTAGTGCCGGGGATGTCCGTCACAATGGCCCTGTTTTTCCCGGCCATCCGGTTAAGCAGGGACGACTTGCCCACATTAGGCCTTCCCACTATTGCCGCCGTTAATCCTTCCCTTATAACCCTTCCCCGTTCAAACCCCTTTAAAGCGCGCTCCAGCATATCCATGACCGAGTCTATTTCTTCCACGGCCATCCCCCCGGTTATCTCTTCCACGTCGTATTCCGGGAAGTCCACCGAAGCCTCAATATGAGCTATAAGCCCGATCAGCCTTTGCCTTGCCTCCTTTATTCTCTGGGACAGCTCGCCTTCCAGCTGACGCATGGCCGCTTTGGAGCCCAGGGAAGTCC
>JAKOSZ010000318.1 GCA_029776555.1 Bacillota bacterium
CAAGATGTCCATTGATGTAATATAATTAATAAGGAATTCAAATTGGGGAGCAGGGTGGCCAAATGGAAAACAAGGACTTTGGAAGCAAGGAGATTGCTGCGGCTTCAATAAAAATCGCCCTGACAACGGACAGGCATGAAGAAAAGCTTTTGCAGGCCGACTTCGCCAGACAGGGCATTATGACCGCGGCGGTGGACTACGGCGGAGAGTTTATAAACTCAATAATGAAAATCGTGGAAAGAGCAGTGGTGTCTTCCAAGAGGGAAGGAGTCATAAAAGACACCCACGCCGAGGAAGGCGCGGTGGCAGGCGCCGCCAGGGAGGCGCTGTCCCAGATAATACCGAAGGCCCTGGGACTTAATGTGGGGGGCAAAATCGGCATAGCCAGGTACAAGGACCACATATGCGTCACCGTCTACTTCGGGGTAGGGCTCCTTCACTTGAACGAGATAGCCATTGGCCTTGGACACAGGGTGGTCTGACAGAAACGGAGGCGTAAAGTATTGATAAGGGCTGTAAGAGGAGCTACTACCGTTGAGAAGAATGACGCCGGCGAAATACTTTCGGAGACCAGGGAGCTCCTGAAAGAAATAGTGGAAGCCAACGGCATAAAACCTGAGGACATGGTGAGCATCCTGTTTTCGGTGACAAAGGATCTGGACGCCGCTTTCCCCGCTCTAGCCGCCAGGCAGCTGGGCTGGACCCACGTGGCCATGATGTGCGCCAACGAGATAGATGTGCCGGGAAGCCTTGAAAAGTGCATAAGGGTGATGATGCACTTTATAACTGAAAAAAGCAACCCGGACATAAGGCATATTTACAGGAAGGGCGCAGCGGTGCTCCGGCCGGACTGGCGCGGCCCGGAAAGAAAAGCCGGTGAAGGCCTTTCAGGCAGGGAAAATCCCCGGGAGATAATCAACATAGCCATTGACGGGCCGGCGGGGGCAGGGAAAAGCACCGTGGCAAAGCTCTTGGCGAAATCCCTGGGCATAGCTTACCTTGACACCGGGGCCATGTACCGGGCGGTGGCATTGAAAGCCATGGAACAGGGCATAGACACCAGGGATGAAGCCCTGCTGGCCGGGCTGGTCAAGGATATAGACCTTAAGGTAACCTATGAGGACGGGAAACAGAGGGTTTTCCTGGACGGAAGGGATGTAAGCTCTGAAATAAGGAGCCCGGAAATTTCCATGGGCGCTTCCAATGTGGCCACCGTGCCGGCGGTGCGCTTGAAGCTCACCGAAATCCAGAGGGAGATTGCCCTTCAAAACAGCGTGGTTCTTGACGGCAGGGACATAGGGACCTTTGTCCTGCCCAATGCGGACCTGAAAATATTCCTTACGGCCTCACCGGAGGAAAGGGCAAGAAGAAGGCACAAAGAGCTCCTGGAAAAGGGCATAGGGGTCTCTTTTGAGGAAGTTAAAAGGGATATGGAAAACCGGGACGCCAATGACACCGGCAGGAAGTTCAGGCCCCTGTTCAAAGCCGACGACGCGGTGGAAATAGACAACACCAATTTGACGCCCGAACAGACTGCCGAAAAAATAATCACTATGGTAAAGAAGCTTGGGTTAAAATGAGAGGGATAGGCGCTGGCAAAGAAATAGTGAGACAGCTGGTAAGAATTTTTTTTGCCCTGTTTTTCAGGGTGACGGTGACGGGACTTGAAAACGTGCCGGAAAACGGCCCCGTCCTCCTCTGTGCCAACCACATTGGGGCTCTGGACATGTTTTTCATAGGCTACAGGCTGAAACGCCTGGTCCACTACATGGCCAAAGAGGAGCTCTTTAAAAACCCCATCCTGGCCCTGCTCATCAGGTGGCTGGGGGCCTTTCCCGTCAAACGGGGAACCGGGGACGTGGGGGCTATAAAAACAGCCTACAGGTTCCTGGACGAGGGTAAAATCGTGGGAATTCTGCCCCAGGGGACAAGGACCAGGGGGAAGGACCTTTCAAAGATAAAGGTGAATCCCGGCGTGGCTTTAATTGCCTTAAACAAAGGCGCACCCATACTGCCGGTGGGGCTGAAGGGAAGCTATAAACCCTTCACAAAGGTAAAGGTGGCCTTTGGCGAGCCTTTCCGGCCGGATTATCAGGCCCGGTCGGGAGAGAAGGTTCCCAGGGAGGTCTTAAACTCTATTACCGGCGAAATAATGAAGAGAATTTATGCTCTGGTGGAGGAATAAGCTTTGGAGATAATTTTAGCCAAATCCGCCGGCTTTTGTTTCGGCGTAAGCAAAGCCGTGGGGGTTGTACAGGAACTTTTAAGGGACAGGAAGAGTCCCCTTTATACTTTCGGTCCCATAATACACAACGAGCAGGTGGTAAATGAGCTTGCTGCCATGGGAGCCAAAGTAGTGGAGGACGTCAACCGGATAGATGTGCCGGGCTGGGTTGTCATAAGGGCCCACGGCGTACCTCCGGAGATTTACCGTGAGATTGAAAAGAAGGGCTCCCAGGTGGTGGACGCCACATGCCCCTATGTAAAAAAAATACACAAGCTGGTGAAGACAAAATATGAAGAGGGCTACAAGGTCATAATAATAGGTGACGCGGACCACCCGGAAATAAAGGGGATAAACGGATGGTGCGGTAACAGCGCCTTCATCGTAGACAGCCTTGAGGATGTTGAAAAAATAGAGTGCTGCCGCGAAAAGGTTTGTGTAGTGGCCCAGACCACCAGCGAGCGTGAAAAGTGGGAGAAGTTGATAGATGTAATAGAAAAAAAATTTAAAAAGGTTGAAAAGTTTGATACAATATGTAATGCTACTGCCGAAAGGCAAAAAGAGGCGGCTGAGATTTCATCCAGGGTCGATGCCATGATTGTTATTGGGGGTAAGTCCAGCTCAAACACCAGAAAGCTTCACCAGATTTGCAGCAGGTATTGCAGGAATACTTACTGGGTTGAAGATCCAGCCGATTTACCGTTTTTAGGCGGAAAGGGCCTGGGGAGAGTCGGAGTAACAGCAGGGGCATCAACACCCGATTGGATAATCAAGGAGGTTGTAAGAAGAATGGAAGACCTAAACAAAGAAGAACAGGATCTGAACTTCAAAGAGGCATTTGAAGAGTCCATTGTAACTCTGAGGGCAGGGGATGCAGTAAAGGGAAAAATTATCGGGTTCAGCGGCAGCGAGGTTTATATTGACCTGGGATACAAATCCGACGGCGTAATTCCTTTGGAAGAGTTCTCCGATGAACATGACTTTGACCCCGGCAAGTCTTTGAAGGTTGGAGAAGAGATAGAGGCCTATGTTATTAAGGTAAACGACGCCGAAGGGCATGTGCTCCTGTCAAAAAAGAGGCTGGATGCGGCCAAGGCCCTTGACAGGATAAAGGACTCCTATGAGAATAAGACTCCCATTAGCGTTAAAATAAAAGAAGTGGTAAAAGGCGGAGTAGTTGGCGTTTTAGGAGGCTATCAGATCTTTATTCCCGCTTCTCAGCTCAGCGACAGGTATGTCAGCGACCTGAACAAATACGTGGGAACGGTGGAGACCATACGCATAACGGAGTACAACGGGCCCAGGAGGAAGTACGTGGGTTCAAGGAGGGTCATCCTGGAGGAGGAAAAAGCCCGGGCCGAAGAGAGGCTCTGGGAAGAAATAGAGGTTGGGAAGAAGTACGCCGGAACCGTTACCAGCCTGACCAATTTCGGCGCATTTGTGGATATTGGCGGGGTAGACGGCCTCATTCACATATCCGAGCTGTCCTGGGGCAGGATTAAGCACCCCTCGGAGGTGTTAAAGGTAGGAGACCGGGTAGAGGTAACGGTGCTGGAGTTTGACCGGGAAAAGAAGAGGATTTCCCTGGGCTACAGAAAAAACGAAGACAACCCCTGGTACAGGGCGGAAGAGAGGTATAAAGTGGGCGACATTGTAAAAGGCCGGGTGGTCAGGTTAGTACCCTTTGGGGCCTTCGTAGAACTGGAAAAAGGCGTTGACGGGCTGGTCCACATCTCACAGATATCAAACTTCAGGATCGCGAAGCCTTCCGACGTGCTTGAAACAGGGCAGGAAGTGGAGGCGAAAATCGTTGAGGCCGACATTCCCAATAAGAAAATAGCCCTGAGCATAAAAGAGGTTAACCCGATAGACCCCGAAGACAAAAAGGCTGAAAAAGAAGAGGCCGAAAGCAAAGAGGAAGATGACGCTCCCCTTAGCCACAGCGAGGACATGTCCTTGTCCATAGGCGAGATAACGGGCTTAAAAACCGGCGATGAAGAAAAATAAACAGAGCTTTCCAAAAGAGGCCCCAAAAGGGCCTCTTTTTTTGGCCAGGGAACCTTTTCCCCGGCATGGGACTAACTGTTATACCCGTTAATGAAAATGCGCGATAATTTAAAAAAATAGGAGATATTTAAAGTTATAAGGCGATAGTTGCAATATAGCGCCCGATTCATAAAATATTGACAAACTATTGACATTTTGGTGAAACATGCTACAATGAAAGCTGTTATAAGCCAAATTTTTATGAGAAAGGTTGCTGATAGCTATCCAGGTTTGAAGGAGGAAATGGGAATGAAAGTATTGGGTCGCCATATTCTGGCAGAATTATACGGGTGCGACGCCGAATTGCTGAATGACTGCCGTTTGCTGGAAGAATTAATGGTAGAGGCAGCCGTTGAAGCCGGAGCCGAAGTAAGAGAAGTGGCATTTCACAAGTTCAGCCCTCAAGGCGTAAGCGGGGTAGTGGTTATTTCCGAATCGCACCTGACTATTCACACATGGCCTGAGCTGGGGTACGCCGCCGTAGATGTGTTTACATGCGGTCAAAAGGTAAACCCCTGGGAAGCCTGCAATTATTTAACCGAGAAGTTTGGAGCCCAGCACATTTCAGCGACGGAGGTCAAGCGCGGGGTATTCGGAGACCAGGGCAGGGCGGTTAACCATTGACGCCAGATTGAAAAAGAATACAAGCGTGTGCGAGCACGCTTTTTATTTTATTTTTAGGGGCAGTGGGACAGAGGACCGCAAAATTTAAAGGTTTACACCTCAAACTTGTTATGTTATTTTTATTGTTGTCTGGTCCTGACGGACGCCGACAGCCTGGAGGATTAAAGAAGCAGGGGTTAGGTTTAGCCATGGATTACAGGGAATTTAAGACGGAAGTGCTCCACATGACCGGCATCGACCTGGGGTGCTATAAAGAAAAGCAAATGAAAAGGCGGATAGATTCCCTTGTCCGAAAGAACGGTTTTTTGGAATACAAGGACTATGTAAAGGCTC
>JAKOSZ010000319.1 GCA_029776555.1 Bacillota bacterium
CTGAAAGCGGTTTAATATGGCAATTGATTATCTTAAGCCCAGGTTTTTGGCCTAATTAACAGGCGTTACTGCGGCGAAGGAGTCCCCAAAGCGTATTTCGTCAAGAGAACTCTGGTTTGTTCCTTCTCCGCCGTAATAGCCGAAGTTCCTGAAGGCAAGGGACGATGTGGCGGTGGCGCTGGCGGAGGGAGACGAAGGCGGATTCCCTCCCAGGGAAGAGGGATTTACGTACAGGCTGACGGTATTGGTGCTGCCGAACTCAATTTTCACCACCAGGAGCACCGTCTGGCCTATTGTTACGGGCACATTGGTCCTGTAGTAGCTGCTGGTCCCTATCTTAAGGGTCCAGTACCTTGTGCCGCCGGAATGGGAGGGAGAGCCGAAGTATCCGGCAGACACCAGCGGAGTGTGGGGATACCAGACCGTGGGCTCATTGCTGGTAAACACATAGCAGGGCTGGTCGTTGTTGGCATCCTTTCTCAAGAGGAAGCTCATCCAGAGGGTCTTGCCCGAAGCACCGATGAGACCGCTGGTACCGGAAAGGTAGTCTTTAAACGGACCGTTACTGCTTGTGTCAAGCCGTCTTCCGGAGGTGAGGTATTCCCTTCCCCCTATGGCGTAATTCCCTGACCTTGCCAAGCTGCCGTAGCTCATGGGAGAACTGTTGCTGATGTTGTAGCCCGGGACCGCCGTGTTGTTGTTTTGCACCTGCCACGCTCCTCCCCAGCCGCTGCCGCTGCTTGCGCCATGGAGGGGACCGGTGGACGCTGACATGGGGTCATATGCCATCAGGTTGCCGGGCGGTGGAGGGGGCGGTTGAGTAGTTCCCGGATACAGCTGGCTCGCGGGAATTACCTGTTTCGGCTGCCTGCTGCTGGACCACAGGAGCTTTGCCAAAGCTCCTCCGCCGTTTTCATAGTATTCCATCTTTATGTCATACTTCTGGCCGGCGCTTAAGGAGATGGTGCCGCTCCACTCGGTGGACGACTGGTCTACCCACTTGTCAATGATCAGCTGGTTGTTCACCCAGAGCCTTACGCCGTCGTCGGTGACGGTATAGAAGGTATAAGTCTCGGAGTAGAGGGGTTCAACCTGGCCGGTCCACCTGACCGAGAAGGTATCGGAGCCGATAGAAGGATCGGGAGATCCGCTGCCCCAGTCAAAGTTAACGGTGGCGTCGGTCCGGGTCAGCTTAAGGTTGGTGAAGTTCATGTTGTCGTAGTACTCTCCCAGAAGGCCGGTTCCGGTTCCCGGGGGAGGACTGCCCATTGACTCAAGCAGGAACGGGGTCTTCTGAGCTGTGTTCTGTATACTGTACGGGCTGCTTACGGCTATCCACTGTCCGAAATTGGCGCCGTAAGGGTGCTGAGAGTTGGAGTTCCAGTGGCCGTATATCCCGTCATAGCTAAGGCTGTCCAGAGACCCGTAGGGATTGTGCCAGTCCCAGTACAGCCAGCTTAAGTTATTCTGATGGCACTCCTCTATAAGGGTGCGGTAGTCGTAAGCCCCGGCCCAAAGCTCGCTGCAGCCGGCGCAGACACCCACCTGGACCATGAAATTCTGCTGGGCGAATATGGAGCAGGCCTGTTCAATGGTCATCCCGTACTGGCTTATATACCAGTCGGTCCAGTACACCTGGACCCCAAAAATGACGTTCCTTTCCGGGTCCTGGTTTAGGACATACTGGGCGTTGTTCAAAATGGTATGGGGATTCCGGCCATAGTTTCGGGATATCACGCAAAGAGGGTGCTTGTAGCCGTACGCCCTCATGGTCCGGATGGCATCCACCACGTCGCTTACCCATTCCGCGTCCGTGGCATGGGTGGTTTCACCTACGGCGTCCAGAACCAGGTACTTTGAATACCTGTCCATCAAAGCCTTGACATTGCTCTGGCAGAACCAGGCCACGTTGTTGGAGACATTCGCCGGCGTAATGTAAACGATCATGCCCTTTGAAATGGCTTTTTGGATAAGGTTTTCTACTTCGGCAAGCGTAAGCTGGCTCATGTTGGGCAGGATCCTTATTGCATTGGCGCCAGTCTTGGCAATCTCGTCAATACACTCTCCGCTCTGGTAGAGACCCCAGCCGAAGAAGTTTTCCACTCCCCTTACGATAATCCTGTCTCCCCTTGGGTCATAGAGATACCTGCCGTTGACCTTAAGGTAGTCAGACTCGCCATTGGCGGAAACTACCGAGCGGGTCAGGTTTAAACCCGGTGAAAGCATAAGAAGCAGTACAAGCAGCAGACACGCAAGCTTTTTTAACATGGCAAAACACCTCCAGAAAATTGATTTGTTTTGGGGGCCGCATTAAGCTGCGAAAACCTTAAAAGAGGACACTTTGTACGAGAAAAGCTTTTCCCGGGCAATTGACGGGGCTGCCTCTTTTAAGTTCCGTATCTCAACGCTTCCCGTATAAAAACATCCCGCAGGCCTGCAAGGCTGTTTTTTCGTGGCAGGTAACATGTGATACGGCTCAATGATCCTGAAACCCGGCTAAAGAGAGCGCCGGAAAGATAAGCTTAAACTTTATTCGGGAATAGGTTTGGAACTGCGGCTGATTCGGCTTAGTAAAAGACATGACTGTTGATACGATAATTACCTCCATTAACTAAAATAAATCACTCCAGCCTGTAATACCTTTATTTATTCCGGCTGGTATTCTATATATCTACTAGTATATTTTACTAGATATAATATCTAATGTCAATATATTAATAATATAACAACATAAATTTTTTAATGCTATAAAAAAGGGCTCGGAGGGGGTTGGCAGGAAGAAGCCTTTAAAAAGCCCTTTTCACGGCGGAAGAGTGGATGAGAGCCATGTAAGGCTTTGAATTTCCCGCGGGAGGGAAGCCGTCGTGCAGTTGTTATAAGAATAAGAATGAGGTATAAAGCAGCACAGACTTATAGAAGGAACCTGGAATGGGGGACTAAATGCAAGGGGAATCGGGCCAAGGGGCAGTGTAAACTTTTAGCAGCTTGTTGGCGGAATTTAAGGGGAAGGTGAAAGGAGGAGAGCTCCAAGCGAGACAAACCGCGACTCCCTGGAAACCGGTGGTTGAAAAGAGACGGGCTTTATTATACAATATACAGGAAAGATTTAGGAAGCAGGAAACAGAATGCAGGGTATCAAGATTTATACGATAGCCGTTTTCATAGTTGTCCTCATTGCCGGCTGTGCCGTAAACCTCATAAAAAAACACTATGTCATTCAACTGGCGGGAATAGCGGCTTTATTTATCCTGTCCACCTTCAGGTTGCTTTTCTCTTTGGAGAGCTTGACGGTAGTGGAGCCCGATAAGCTGCTGGAGGTGCTTTTTCCTTTGCTCTCGGGTACGGCCGCATGTCTTCTCAGTATGGTCCTTGGCTTTTGGCTTTTTCCTTCCATAAGGAAGAGATTCAGGGACTAATCCCCGTAAGTATTAGGAAAATAAAAAACGCTGTAGAGTTAAAAGCGGCGGGCGTTACTAATATGCAAGCGGGAGAATGTGTTATAATATCTTATATCCCGTAAGACCGCATTATAGGGGCGCCGCTTGCAGGTGAAAACACACGCAGAGGTAGGAAAAATGAACCCAAAGGTTTTAAGAATTCTTGAGTTTGATAAAGTAATACAAAAGCTTCAATCGCTGGCGTCTTCGGATCTGGGAAAGGAGATTTCGGCCTCGCTGGTTCCCGACACGGAAATTGAAAAAGTGGAATCCATGCTGAAAGAGACCAGCGACGGGGTTGATTATATCCTGAGGAACGGGACCCCGTCTCTCTGGGGGATTCATGACATAAGGGTTTCACTGAAGCGGGCGGCAATGGGGATAAGCCTTACGCCGGGGGAGCTCTTGAAAACAGCGGATACGCTGGGAGCCGCCAGGAGTTTGAAAAGCCACTGTAAAGACGCTATTCCCCAGAGCGATAACGTGGTTATCGACCTGATAGGATGCCTGAGGGTGGAAAAAAGCCTGGAAGATAAAATCTACGGGGCCATACTGAACGAGGAAGAAATATCCGACAACGCCAGCCCGGAGCTGGCGCAAATCCGCAGGCAGATCAGGAAGGCCCAGGACTCGGTCAGGGAAAAACTCAATGAAATTATAAGGTCTCCGCGCTACCAGAAGTTCATACAGGAGGCCCTGGTGACCATGAGGGGTGACAGGTACGTCATCCCCGTAAAACAGGAGCACAAAAACGAAGTGCCGGGGTTGGTGCACGATTCCTCCGCCAGCGGAGCTACGCTGTTTGTGGAACCCATGGCCGTTGTCGAGGCAAACAATGTCATAAAGCAGCTCAAAGTGAGAGAGCAGAATGAGATTGAAAGGATACTGGCGGAACTGACGGAAGAGGTTCGGGCAATACTGCCTGCCCTGGAGTCGAACCTGGATATCCTGGCCCGTTTAGACCATATCTTTGCCAAGGCAAAGCTGAGCCTGGAGTATAACTGCGTATGTCCCAAAATCAACTTAAACGGCGCAATAGTTATAAGAAAGGGGAGGCACCCTTTGCTGGATCCGGAAACGGTGGTCCCCATAGATTTCTGGATCGGCCGCACGTTTAAAACCCTTGTCATAACAGGCCCCAACACGGGAGGAAAAACTGTCACCCTGAAGACAGTGGGACTCTTTACCCTGATGGCCCAGGCCGGCCTTCACATTCCGGCCATGGAAGGCACCGAAATGAGTATTTTTAAGAAGGTCTTTGCCGACATTGGCGATGAGCAGAGCATAGAGCAGAGCTTAAGCACTTTTTCCGCCCACATGAAAAACATCGTGGGCATTCTGAGGGAAGCCGACCGGCAGTCCCTGGCCCTTTTTGACGAACTGGGGGCGGGGACTGACCCTGCGGAAGGGGCTGCGCTGGCCATGGCCATTTTAAACTACCTTCACAGCCGGGGCGCCATTTCCGTGGCCACTACCCATTACAGCGAACTCAAAGTCTACGCTGCCACCACCGACGGGGTGGAAAACGCCTGCTGCGAGTTTGACGTGGAGACCTTAAAGCCTACTTACAGGCTCCTTATCGGGCTTCCCGGGAAAAGCAACGCCTTTACCATATCCCAGAGGCTGGGCCTGCCGGAGGCAATAATTGAGAACGCAAAGGAGTTTTTAAGCCAGGATGACATCAAGTTTGAGGACCTGCTGCTAAACATTGAAAGGAGCCGGGCCCAGACCGAAAAGGACAGGATTGAGGCCGAAAACTACAGGAGGGAAGCCGAAAGCTTAAGGGCCGAGATGGAAATGCGGCTTAAAAAACTTGAGGCCCAGAGGGAAAAAGTGCTGAAGGAGGCAAAGGAGAAGGCGCGCAGGA
>JAKOSZ010000320.1 GCA_029776555.1 Bacillota bacterium
GTGGCGGTGAAAAGGGCGTTAAAAAAACCAATGCTGCGCCCGTCTTTGGACGCAATGGGTAGATTGAGGAGCAGTGCGCCGATAAGGACTGCTGCCGCAAAGCTTAAGACTATCAGCTTTGCGGGCGCTATATTCATAATCTTATTGTTCTTTTTTCTATAGGCAATCTTCACCGGACATACCCGCCTTCCCGCTTAAAGTTAACCCGGTAAATCATAGATGCCATTTCACAAATTATATATTAACAAAATGCCGGAGTAAAGTTTTTCTGTGTCAGCTGACAGGCAGACTGGAGCCAACGCGGACTTCTAAAGCTAATTTTGCCGAATACGCCCCGGTTAATGCGCCGGTGCGCCTTAAACGTTTAATAAAACCCGGCGGGAGTGTTGCCGGAAAAGGCCCCCCTTTTTCCCGGGGCTTTGGTCCGGGCTTGGATCCGCCTGGCCCTGATTGCCCCGCATTTTAGCGGCAGCATAACGCCGTTGCCTCTTTGACCGGGCGGAAGTATAATTGATGGTATAAACACGTGAGCGGGAGGTAGACGCCATGATAAAAAAGGGCTATGAAATGGCAAAAGAGATAAGGGAACAGATGCGCGGGGGCAAAGGCTCCGTGGAGCTGACCCACATTCTGGGCAAGGATGAGCTTCCCGGCAAAATAAGGCTTTTGGCGAAGATAACCCTTAACCCCGGCTGTTCTATCGGCCTTCACCGGCATGAAGGAGAAAAGGAGATTTTCTATATTATAAGGGGCCAGGGGGTTATAGACGACAACGGCATAAGAAGCCTGGTTTCAGCCGGGGACTCGGTGAGCACCGGGGACGGGGAGAGCCACTCTGTTGAGAACATAGGCCATGAGCCCCTTGAAATGCTGGCCGTAATTGTGCTCAACTGACAAGAGGCGTGAAGGCGGCCGGTGTTGTTAAAGGCCGTCTTAGGATGGATTAATATGGCATTGGTTATATACAAATGAATGTGTGGGTTTTTGAGAAAAAACGTGCTATATTTAAGCATATCTGAAACATTGCGAGGTTAAGGCTGTGGCAAAGTTTATAGATTGGGTCAGAAAAGCGGACCGGGATTTTGTCTTTTTTTTATTGGCCAGCGTCTTCCTGGGGATAGGCCAGAGCGTGGACGGTTCAACTCTGAACAACTTCCTAAGAGAGAAGTTCCACTTCCTGATTGAGCAGCGCTCAGCCCTTGAGATACCAAGGGAACTGCCGGGTTTTCTCGTGTTCCTTGTCATCGGTTTTCTCTATGCCTTCGGTGACCTCCGCATAGCGGTTTGCGCCAACCTGATGGCGGCTGTCGGAATGTTTTTACTGGGAGTGATCCCGAAAAGCTTTCCGCTGATGGTGCTGTGCATTTTTGTTTACAGCATGGGGCAGCACGTGTATATGCCCCTTTCCAACAGTATAGCCATGAGCTTTGCCAGCGGTGAAAAGCTGGGAAGAAAACTCGGGCAGGTAAGCGCGGCAAACACTGCGGCTTTGGTAGGCGCCAGCGGAATACTCTGGCTTTTATTCAGGTTCTTTTCCATCAGCTATACCGTTTCCTTTACCATTGGGGCCCTTGCTTTCATACTGGCGGCAATTTCGCTGGCTTTTATAAATACCGGAAGAGTGGCGCCCATAAAGAGCCGTTTCGTGTTCCGAAAGCAGTACGGCCTCTTTTACTGGCTCAGCGTGTTGTACGGGATGAGGAAACAGATTTTTATAACCTTCGGCCCCTGGGTCCTGGTGGATGTTTTTGACCAAAGGGTCACCACCATGACCATACTGTTTTTTGTCATTTCCATATCCGGCATATTCGTAAAGCCCTTTGTGGGATTCCTTATAGACAGGGCAGGGGAAAGGTTTGTTTTTGGGGCGGAAGCGGTTATCCTGGTTGTGGTGTGCCTCGGCTATGCCTATGCCGAAGACCTTTTCGCCCCATGGCTGGCCGTGCTGGTGGTTTCGGCATGCTATGTCATGGACCAGACCTTAAACGCAGTGGGCATGGCCAGGGCCACATACCTTAAAAAAATTGCCGTAGACGAGTCAGACGTTTCACCCGCCCTTTCCACCGGTATCAGTATAGACCACATAATGTCCATGTTCATACCCACCGCGGGGGGTCTGTTGTGGAGCATGAGCGGCAACAGGGGATACAAGTATGTCTTTATCTGCGGGGCCCTGATTGCGGTGGTAAACTTTATTTCCACCAGGTTTATAAAGACAGACAGGAGCGGGCAGGAGAGCGATTATGAAAGCAAGGCCGCCGCGGGAGGATGACCATAAAGCGCCAAACCGCCGGCCGGGTTTTTTGCGCCTTAAAAACTGAAAGGGCCTGCCCGAAAAGGTGTCCGTTTCGTCAGTCCCTTTCTTGCTTTTTAAATTGTATCCGGGTAGATCAAAGAGAATCGACTACCGCTATTTGTGAAGTATTTCCATTATACTAAGGCCATTGGACTATGTCAATAGAATCATGGTCCTATTTTTTAATTAGGCCATTCACCCCTGAAATGGCTTTAATATGCAGGACGGCTGATTTTTTGCCCTTATATTTTTCACTTGATGTGAACATATTATTGAGTGACAGTCACTTCTAAAACTTGCGGCAGGAATTTTCCAACTGTTTGGTCTTGCGGACATTCCCGCCACCTTTAATGAAACTGGTTCAAGGGAAAGGGGTATTATATGCGAGTGCTTATGTTGTCCTGGGAATATCCCCCCAAGATTGTGGGCGGCGTTTCCAGGGTTGTCTACGACCTGGCTCAAAAACTTGCCGTGCTGGGCAATGAAATCCATGTTGCAACTTGCCGGGAGCAGGGGGCCGAAGCCTTTGAGAAGGATGGAGAGGTATTTGTTCACAGGGTCCTGACCTATGACAACATCGAGACCACGGACTTTATAAACTGGGTGCACCACTTTAACTTTTCGCTCATAGAGTATATTTCAAATTTTATATACAGGACCGGGCGGTTTGACATACTCCACGCCCACGAATGGATTGTGGCCTTTGCCTCCAGGGTGTTAAAACACGCTTTTCACATTCCCATGGTGTGCACCATCCATGCCACCGAATACGGCAGAAACGGGGGCATACACAGCAGGGAACAGAGGTATATAAGCAGCCTGGAGTGGTGGCTGACCTATGAGGCCTGGAAGGTGATAGTTAACAGCCAGTACATGAGCTCCGAAGTGAAGAGGATATTCCAGATACCCGGGGATAAGCTGCGCATAATCAGCAACGGGGTGCACCTGGACAGGTTTAAAGGCTTTGAGAGGGATATGCATTTCAGGAGGAGATTCGCCCTGGACAACGAAAAAATCCTGCTTTTTGTGGGCAGGCTTGTTAACGAAAAAGGCGTCCAGGTGCTTATTGACGCCATGCCGAAAATCCTGGCCAACTACCATGATGCAAAGCTTGTAATAGTGGGCAAGGGACCCCAGCAGGACTTTCTTAAAGAAAAGGCCTGGCATATGGACCTGTCACGGAAGATATGTTTTGCGGGATATGTGGACGACAATGAACTGGGCATGCTGTATAAATGCGCTGATGTGGCTGTGTTCCCGAGTCTCTACGAGCCTTTCGGTATAGTGGCCCTGGAAGGGATGCTGGCCGATGTGCCTGTGGTGGTTTCCGACACCGGCGGACTGAATGAAATCGTAAGCCATGGGGTGGACGGGATGAAGAGCTACACAGGCAATCCCAACTCCCTGGCCGACAGCATACTGGAACTGCTCTTTAACCCTTCAAAGGCGGAAGAGATAAGAAAAAGGGCTATGGAAAAAGTGAGGACCATGTTTAACTGGGAGCTGATATCAAAAAAGACGCTGGAAGTGTACGATGAAGTTGTCAGGGAAAGCCGCAGAAGCGGCTGGAGTCTCATGGAAGGCCTGTGAAACCTGTTATATCCCGGGCGGAGTGTGAAAATATGTATTTACAATATCTCTGTTTATGTTATAATAATTTAACCGTTAATAGTTGTTTAACCGAGGGAAGTATGCTGTCGCTCTTTTAAAAAGGAAATTCCAAGCCCCCTGTCCAATGGCGCGAAAGTGTTGTGGGAACCGGGTCCTTGATTCGCCGCCGTTGTTTTTCATTTTTTAGTGGAATACTTTATTGTGAAAAAGATGGCTTAAGGGTTATTGCAGCGGCACCCGGTATTTATTGGAAAAAGACTGAAAAGGCCAGACATTTTAATAACTGCCTGGCGGACATATTAAAATAACATGGAGGACTGAAAGTGGCAAAAAGCAGAAAAAAGATCAAGGTAATACCCCTGGGCGGACTGCAGGAAATAGGAAAGAACATTACCGTGTTTGAGTATGAAAATGACATAATTGTTGTGGACTGTGGTTTGGCTTTTCCCGAAGACGAAATGCTGGGAGTTGACCTGGTGATTCCGGACATCAGCTATCTTGTCAAGAACAGGGAAAAGGTGAAGGGTATAATATTAACCCACGGCCATGAGGACCATATAGGGGCTCTCCCTTATATACTGAAAGAAATCAATGTGCCCGTCTACGGCACCCTGCTCACCCTGGGCCTTCTTAAATACAAGCTTGAGGAACACGGGCTCCTGTCGACGGTTAAGCTCCAGAAGGTTGAACAGGGGCAGACGATTATACTGGGCTCCTTCAAGGTGGAATTCATAAGGTCTACCCACAGCATTGCCGATTCGGTGGCACTGGCCATAATCACGCCGGTGGGCACCATAGTGCACACCTCGGACTTTAAGGTGGACTACACTCCCATAGAGGGACAGCCCATGGATTTGACCCGGCTGGCGGAACTGGGGAAGAAAGGCGTTCTCCTGCTCATGTGCGACAGCACCAATGTGGAAAGAGAAGGCTACACCATGTCGGAACGCACGGTGGGGGACACTTTTGAAGAGATATTCATGAAGGCCAGGGGAAGGATCCTGGTGGCGACTTTTGCCTCCAACGTACACAGGATTCAGCAGGCCATCAACGCCGCGGTGAAGTTCAACAGGAAGGTGGCCTTAGCGGGGCGCAGCATGATAAACGTGGTAAACGCCGCCATGGAGCTTGGATACATGCACATCCCCGAAGGGGTGCTGCTGGACATAGATCAAATAGGCCGCTGCAGGCACAGGGACCTGGTTATTATAACCACCGGCAGCCAGGGGGAGCCCATGTCGGCCCTTTCGAGAATGGCGGCTTCGGAGCACAAGAAGGTGGAGATAGTGCCCGGGGATATGGTTATTATTTCGGCGGCGCCGGTGCCCGGAAATGAAAAATTCATATCCCGGGTTATTAACGAGCTCTTTAAAAAGGGTGCCGACGTAATCTACGAAGCCCTGGCCGACGTCCACGTTTCGGGCCATGCCTGCCAGGAAGAACTGAAGCTGATCCATACCCTGACCAAACCCAGGTTTTTCATGCCCATCCACGGGGAACACAGGCACTTGAAGCAGCACGCCAACCTGGCCAATAAACTGGGGCTTCTCTGGGAAAACATCTTCATCATGGAAAACGGCAAGGTCCTGGAGCTCACTTCAAACAGCGCCAAGATCGCCGGAAGCGTTACGGCGGGCAATGTGCTGGTAGACGGGCTCGGAGTGGGGGACGTAGGCAACATTGTCTTGAGGGACCGCAAGCACCTGTCCCAGGACGGCTTGATCGTAGTGGTCATAACCATTGATGGCGAAACGGGAAGCGTAATAGCGGGACCTGATATCATCTCAAGGGGCTTTGTGTATGTAAGGGAATCGGAACAGCTCATGGATGAGATTAAAGACGTGGCCAGGAAAGCCCTGGAGAAGTGCGAAGAGAAAAAGAAAAACGACTGGGCCGCCAAAAAGGCCTCCATAAGGGAAGAGCTGAGAGACTACCTCTATGAGAAGACCAAGAGGAAGCCCATGATCCTTCCCATAATAATGGAGGTTTGAGCCGGTTAACGGGCCGGCCCTGACGGAAGGAGCAGCCA
>JAKOSZ010000321.1 GCA_029776555.1 Bacillota bacterium
GTTTCTACGGTTCCAACCCCCAGTTTATCTGCTGTTCCGCCACCATTGCCAATCCCGTGGAGCTGGCCTCGAAAATTACAGGCAGGGATATGACCCTCATTGACAATGACGGCGCTCCGTCGGGTAAAAGGCACCTGATATTCTATAACCCGCCTTTGGTAAACAAGGAGTTGGGAATCGGAGGAGCAGCCTCCTGGAGGCCAGGATGCTGTCCGAAGAGTTTATAAAAAACGGCATACAGACCATAGTCTTTGTCAGGACAAGGCTAAACGTGGAGGTACTGGTGACTTACCTAAAAGACCTGTTCTTCGGCAAGCTTGGCGGAGAAGGAAGGGTAAGGGGCTACCGGGGAGGTTACCTCCCCAGGGAAAGAAGGGAGATAGAGAGGGGACTGAGGGAAGGTAGCATTACGGGAGTTGTGAGCACCAACGCCCTGGAGCTGGGGATAGACATTGGAAGCCTTGAAGCCAGCATAATATGCGGTTATCCCGGCACCATCTCCAGCACCTGGCAGCAGGCCGGCAGGGCCGGAAGAAGGCACAGCTCCTCGGTTACCATACTGATAGCCGGCAGCGACCCCCTTGACCAGTACATTGTCAAGAACCCCGAATACTTCCTTGGAAGCAGCCCGGAACATGGGCTGATAAACCCCGACAACCTGGCCATACTGTACAGCCACATGAAGTGCGCGGCCTTTGAGCTGCCTTTTGAGGACGGAGAGAAGTTTGGGGTGGAAACCACCGGTGAAGTCCTGAAATACATGGAAGAGGCAAGGATTTTAAGGCATGTGGGGAACCGCTGGCATTGGTCGTCGGAGGCCTTCCCTTCCGACGAGGTCAGCCTTCGCAACGCATCGGAAGAGAACTTCATAATAATTGACGTAACAGCCCCTCAGCACAGGGTCATAGGAGAAGTGGACAGGTTCGCCGCGCCCATGATGATACATGAGGGAGCCATCTACATCCACGAGGGAGAGCAGTACCAGGTGGACAAGCTGGATTTTGAGGGGAAGAAGGCATACGTGACCAGGGTAGAAGTGGACTATTATACCGATGCCAACCTGGCTGTGGACTTAAGGGTCCTGGACGTCTTTAAGGAGGAAGGGCTTTCAGGTGTTGTGAAAAGCTGCGGAGAGGTAATGGTTTCGGCCCTGGTGACCATGTACAAGAAGATAAAATTCTACACCCACGAAAACATTGGCTCAGGCCAGGTGAATCTTCCGGAGATGGAGATGCATACCACGTCCTACTGGGCTTCCCTTCCTGAGGACATTGAGGGTGCAATTTCCCGGTCAGAGCTGGAAAACGGGCTTCTGGGACTGTCCAACATCCTTGCCAACGCCGCCCCCATTTTCCTCATGTGCTCTCCCAGGGACATTAAAGTGGTCTGCCAGGTGAAATCCACCTTTACCCAGCGCCCAACCGTCTTCATATACGACAACTACCCCGGCGGCGTGGGTTTCAGCGAAAAACTCTACGAGCTCCATGGGGAGCTGTACAAGACTGCCAGGGAAATGATAGAACAGTGCCCCTGTGAGGCGGGCTGCCCGTCCTGCGTAGGTCCTCTGAATGCTTTCTCCGGAAGCGAAAACCCCAAAGAGACAACCCTAAAACTCATTGATGTGATCCTTGGAACAAAGTGAGAAAGGGGAGAGTTGGCCCCTGGCGTGTGGTGCCGCCGGCAGCGGTATTAGAGCCGGACTGGGAGCATGTTTAAATACACCCGACACGGGGGAGGAGTCGGCTGATGTATCTGGATTTAAGGAGCAAACTGAAGATGTACCAGTCGGGCCAGGACCGGGAAGCAAAAAGCGGGACTTCCAACCGCGGCGCCGGTTGTGATTTGGGAGGTTTTACAGCGTCCACGCCGGAAGGAGACTGTTATGTCATTGAGAAAGAGTACCCCGGGACATACATCTACGGGGGCTTTAGCCTGGAGGCCCTCTTTAAAACCAGGATTTCAGCCTTCGGCAAGGTCTGCCCCGGGCTGGGGGAAGGAATCCGGCCGGAGGAGTTGTTGTTCCTGGATACGGAAACCACCGGCCTTTCCGGAGGGGCGGGCACCGTGATTTTCCTCCTGGGAGCAGGGTTTTTCAGGGAAGACCGCTTTTATGTAAGGCAGTTTTTTATGAGGGATTATGACGAGGAGCCGGCCCTCTTGGAGGCCTTCAACAGCCTGTTGAAGAAGTTTTCGGGAATTGTGACCTTTAACGGCAAAGCCTTCGACTGGAACATAATAAAATCCCGCTTTGCCTTCAACAGGATGCGGCTGGCGGCGGAAGAGCCCGTGCATATAGACCTTTTATACCCGTCGAGGAGGATATGGAAGCTAAAGCTTTCCAGCTGCAGGCTTGGAGCCCTGGAAGAGTCCGTTCTCGGCGAGACCAGGATAGGAGACATTCCCAGCGAAATGGTCCCCTCGGCCTATTTCCGATACTTAGAAACCGGTGACGTAAGTGAGATTAAAAGGGTCATATCCCACAACGAAAGGGACATATTGAGCCTGGTATCCCTGTTTACAAGGATCGGCAGCCTTTTGGACAACCCGTTGGGCGAAGCGGAATGCGAAGAAGAGCTCATGGGGGTTGGAGGGATTTTCGCAAAAGACCGGGACTACGGCAAGGTGGTCAGGTGCTTCGAGCCCTGTGCCAGGTCGGGAAAGACGGCAATCAGAAACCAGGCTTTGAAGGGGCTTGCGGAAGTGTACAAAAGGCAGGGAAATTACCGGGAAGCCGTAAGGTGCTGGGAAGAGATACTTAAGGAAGGCAAACCCAGACCGCTGTACCCGGCGGTAGAACTGGCCAAGTTTTATGAACACAAGGCAAAGGATTTCTTTGCGGCCATTGAACTGGTCAGGGAAGCCTTAAGCTCAGCCGTTGAGCTGGGCCTGGTGGGGAGCTCGGCCTATGCTGAGCTTAAGAAAAGGCATGAGAGGCTTTTGAGAAAGATAAAGAGGGGGGAGAACGGTGAGCGAGGGAATGGGCAGAATTACGGCCCCGGTTACGGGGAGGACTCCCAAGGAATCAGCTATAGAGATGAATGAGCTGGTTATGCCCAACGATGCCAACCAGCTGGGAAACCTTCACGGCGGAAGGCTGATGCAGTGGATTGACATTGCCGGAGCATTGGCCGCCTCGAGGCACGCCAACAGGGTTGTGGCCACGGTTGCTTTAGACAGCCTTGATTTCAGACACCCCATACGGGTGGGGGAGCTGGTCCGGCTGAAGGCCAAACTCACCTGGGTGGGAAGGACTTCTATGGAAGTAAAAGTTGTGGTTTATGGGGAAAACTTAATGTCGGGGGAAGTGACTTTGACCAACAAGGCTTACATAACCTACGTGGCCCTTGACGACGAAGGCAAACCCACTCCGGTGCCTATTCTCATACCGGAAACCGAAGAGGAAAAAAAGGACTATGTGGAGGGTGAATTAAGACGCACAGAGAGGTTAAAAAGAAGAGATTCGTAAACTTAAGATGGAAGACCTTGCTGAACCTTTTTAGAAACAAGGCCGCCTATATGGGCACGGCGGTAATGGCCCTGCTTTGCCTCGTGGTGGTTGCCATATCCGTAAGGGTATCTCTGACAATTATCCAGAGGAAAAGCCAGATTGTTACGGTTAAGCCCCAGGAGAGCAAAAAGGAGTTTAAGCATATAAAGCTGGTCAACGTCGGAAAGCTTAAAGAGCAGTCCTTCATATTCAACGGGATGGAGGAAGAGGCCAAGGCTTTCGCGGAAAACAGGGAAAATGTCTTTGTCCCTTTTGATACCATACTGGACAAGCTGGGGGTCGACTACAGGTATTTTGAACCCGACGACGCGCTGGAGTGCCGGTTTAACCAGCAAAAGATGGTTGTGTGGATGGGCCAGGGCAGTTTCAGGTACGGTGAGAGGACAATCACTTTGAACACCGCCCCTGTTGCCGCCAAAGGGCACATACTGGTGCCTTTGGAGCTGCTTTCCGGCATAGACGGATTCTCTATGGATTACCAGGAGGAGGCCGGCAGGGTTTTCGTCAACTACTACGGCGATTACAAAAAGGGTCTGGACGGGTATAAGCTGTTAAAGCAGGTAGAAAGCCAGGCCTTTGTCACCGACATAACGGGCCGGCAGTTAAAGTGGAGCAACATGACCACCGACGTCAACCTGCCGGAGTCATATGAAATGTCTCCCACCGGTTCCAGGTGCATAATAAGAACCGGAGAAGGGGTCTATATGCTGAAAGGGGGAAGCGGCAGTATCTCCTTTTTGGCCGACATACCCCCCGGGGCCAGCTGGTCGGCGGACGGGAAGTACCTGTACTGGATAGACCGGGATAAGGAGACCTCATTCCTGTATGACATTTCCGCTGATGCGGTGAAAGAGCTTGGAGATTATTATTTCAGGCTGAAGGCGGAAGCGGACAATGAATACCTGGTGTATGGGGCCGACAGGCTTTTGGATTACGGCGAATACGGGGATGTCAAAAGGGTGGCGCTTACCAACAAGGCCTATGAAGGAAACTACACCTTTGTGGAAAGCGAAAAGGGGCTCCTGTTTAAGGGGAGTGTCAGCTACTCTCCCGACAGGAGCAGGATGCTTTACCATATAAAAGGCAACGGCTACTATGTGGCCAACGCCGACGGCAGCGAGAACTACTTCCTGGGAGACTGCATTGAGGCCGAGTGGGTCAACAACAGTGAGATATTCATAAGGTCCTATGAAGGGGATACATATACGGTATCGGACAACGGCAGGGACAGGGCAGAAGTAAGCGATTTGCAGCGGCAGGTGGGAAGGACCGAGAAGGGAGACGTCTTTTACACCGGCAGGGGTTTCCTGTGGTGCGAGAGCCAGGGCGTAAAAAAGCAGCTTCTTCCTTTAAACTTTCCCTGCGACTTTGTCTATGCTGTTTCGGCGGAAGGGCCTTATCTCATAGTGTCCAACGAGATGGACCAGGTGTTCATAGGGCTGGAAGACGGCACCGTGTATAAACTGCTGGGATACAACTCCCTTCTTGCGGGTATTGATTTTAAAAACCGCGCTTTCGCAGACTGCAAAACCCTGGGCATATCCCCTGACCGGAGATATGCCGTATTGCTGGTGAAAAAGGAGGACCTGGTATCTTTAGTCAGCGTTGACGTAGTCGGATTAAAGGGCATTCAGGAAAAAGACAGGGCCGGGGCTGTAAAGGAAATTGTGCTCAATTTAAGCCCGCAGGAAGCCCTTGATGGCCGCTTGAAGACCTTATGGATATCCGGAAGGAGGCTTATGGTATTTACGGACAGGAAGGGCTGGATAGTGGAACTGGGCGAAAATCCCAGGCTATTTTCCTGGAGCGAAGGCGAAGGAACGCAAATTGCGGGTATTTTGCCTTAAAGTGTAAAATCGTGCCGTCTCTGCGCTAAAGGGCCGGTTATATGAAGTTCCCTTATTTAATATCTATAATTAGGGACTTTTTTTATTTTGGTGGAGAATGGCCAGAAAGTCTTTCTTAAGCGGTGCCATCATACTGATGGCAGCGGGCTTCATTGTCCGGTTGCTCGGCTTTGTCTACAGAATATACCTGTCCAACCTCATCGGCGCCGAAGGGATGGGCCTGTTTCAGCTTATATCTCCGGTATACTCTTTCGTAATATTA
>JAKOSZ010000322.1 GCA_029776555.1 Bacillota bacterium
ACCATTGTAGACTTAAGGTCTTACGATGCTCACCTCAACCGGGACCTGGGACCTGATACCGAAGCCCTCTGGAACGGAAACTACCCCTATATTTTGAGCAGGGAACACCGTGCCATGGCCAACCATGAGTGCCTGGTTTCGTACAACGGCAGAGGCACCACCATCCAGAGCCGCCGCACCAAGGCCAAAGTGGTCCGGAACGCCCAGGGCAAGCATGAACTTCATGTGAACCCCATAAAACTCAAAGCGGGCGAGCTGGAAGTCACCCTTCAGTCGGTGTTCACCTTCCCGGGCGACGGGACAATACTGATTGAGCGCCGCATCCTTGACCTGTCCGACCCCGGCGCCAGGGTGATTGTGACCGAGTTCCAGAGAGGCTGCTGGGGAACCACCATATACCCCGAGGACATGAGGGGCATTGAATTCGAGCTGACCGACAGAAACGGCAGCATCAGAGAGTTCCTCTCATATGCCTACAGGAGCAGGAGCAGGGAAATTGAAGACCCGCTCTATGTAAAAGCAATAGTGCCCCAGGTAAAGACCCAGGTTCAGCTTATTGCGGTGGACAAAGCCGATACGGGAGGCTTCGGAGAAGGCCATCTGTTTTATCCGTACTTCGATTTAAGAATGAGTAAAACAATAGGTAAAGGGGAGGCGTTCAGGACGTGTCTGAAGATAGGAAAAGCATAAAGAAGTTCGTTTGTCCCTCATGCTTCGCAAGGGAAATAGACGTTATCCAGATGCACTACGATGAAGAGGACGATGAGTACTACTGCCCCAGGTGCGCCTACGCGGGCAACAGGGAGCAGGTGGAGTACTTCTTCAAGGTCTTAAGGGAGGAAAGGTACAAGCAAATGAGAGAGCCCCATCCCTTCGCAAAGCTTTAAGGCAGAAGGCAGTCTGTTCTTCCTTTACCGGAATGGCAGGGGATTGGCTAAAACCACGGATTGCCTGGTGAAGAAATCATTTGTTGATGTATAGGGCGCCGTAATGTATAATGTATGAGGATTTTTCAAAAACTCATTCACAGGAGAAGGAGACTGATATGGGCAGAATAAGGCATAAAACACCGGATTTTTTTGAATTGTTCACGGAAACGGCCGAGGTTATATGCAAATCGGCAAGAATGCTCCACGAACTGATGACTAACTATACCGATGTGGAAAAGAAAGTGGAGGCCATAGAGGAAACGGAACACGAGTGCGACACCCAGGTCCATAAGATTTTAAACCAGCTCAACAGGTCTTTCATCACCCCCATTGACAGGGAGGACATATACCTGATTGCCAAGGAAATGGACAACATTACCGACTGCATTGAAGCAACGGCCCACAGGTTCAGGATGTACAGCGTAAAATCCATCACCGAGGACGGGATAAAACTCGCCAACCTGATAGTCCAATGCGCGGAAGAGCTCTTAGTCCTCATGGGAGAGCTGAAGAGGATGAGCAAGAGCGACACCCTGGCCCAGAAGGTTATTGAGATAAACAGGATAGAGGACGAGGGTGACGATATTTTCCGCAGCACCATTACCAGGCTGTTTGAAACCGAAAGCAACCCCGTGGAAATCATAAAATGGAAAGAGATATACGAATACCTGGAAAACACCCTGGACGCCTGCGAGGACGTGGCAAACATCATAGAAGGGGTTGTAATGAAAAACAG
>JAKOSZ010000323.1 GCA_029776555.1 Bacillota bacterium
GGCTGTTGGGAGAGATCTTAATGCCCACAGCGAACTCCGGCTTACAGGTAAACATAAAATATAAAAGGATTATCAAAAACCGGAGTTGATGGAGGATGTTCAGCTGGTACGGCTTCAACTATGACCGGCATTACGGTTTCTTCCCTCCGGCCGGAAGGGACATGGCCATGCCAGGCGGGGCCGTAATGGCAGATATAAGGGGAGGCCCCCTTGCTCCCGGCATCAGGGGCCGCGTTATCATAAGGGATGTGCCGGGAGGGGCCCTGGTCTGCGTCCATGTGGAGGGACTTCCCGGGTACAAGCCGGCTAAAGGCGGGGAAGCTCCAATAGGGCCTTTCGGCTTTCACATCCATGAGGCGGGGAACTGTGATGTGGGAAACCCCAGTGACCCTTTTACTTCCGCGGGCGGACACTGGAACCCGGACAACCAGCCCCACGGCAACCATGCCGGGGACTTCCCGGTCCTGTTCTCCAATGGCGGTGTAGCCGCCATGTGCTTTTTTACCAACCGCTTTAAGGCGGCGGATGTTGTTGGGAAGGCGGTAATCATCCACCAGAATCCTGACGACTACAGGAGCCAGCCCTCGGGAAATGCCGGCAAGAGGCTGGCGTGCGGGGTTATACGGGCTCTATGAAGCTTAGGCGGATGGCGCGGGACAGTGATGAGAGCTGCCTCGCCCGGGGTTATATGCCCTTTAGGAAGCTAAACCAAGGCATTCCGGCACTGGCAATAACGCGCAGGGGAAAAGAAACGATAACATGAAAAAAAGGGGCTTCAGCTTCCGGTATTTTGCCGGCAGTCTGTCAGGACACCGGCAGCGGTGCGGGGCAAAGGAAGGGCAGGAAGGCTGGCATTGCCGGTTTCCCTGCACCGCTGCGGCCTTTTTATTTTCCGCGGAAAGAAGGTAGAAAGAGATCAGTATAGAAATACACACATTAAACAATACATTTGGAGGGAAGCATATGGACAGGTTAAATCCCCTGGTAAAGGAAAGGATCAGAAGGACTGAGTGGTTTTTGAAGGCTCGGTTCGGCATGTTCATACACTGGGGCCTCTATGCCATACCGGCAAGAGGGGAGTGGGTGCGGAACGCCGAGAGGTTAAGCAATGAAGATTACCAACAGTACTTTGACGAGTTTAACCCTGACAGCTATGACCCGTCAAAGTGGGCAAAAGCTGCCAAAGAAGCCGGAATGAAATATGCGGTCATGACCACCAAGCACCACGACGGCTTCTGCCTCTTTGACAGCAAACTGACGGATTACAAGGCCACCAACACAAAAGCCGGAAGAGACCTTATAAGGGAGTACGTGGAAGCCTTCAGGGCGGAAGGCCTGAAAGTGGGTTTTTACTACTCCCTTCTGGACTGGCACCATGAGGGCTATCCGGCATACGGCGACAGGCACCACCCTATGCGGGACAACGAGGCCTACAGGGGGCAGAAGCGGGATTTTGGCAGGTACCTGGAGTACATGCACGGGCAGGTGAAAGAGCTCTTAACCGGTTACGGGAAAATCGACATAATGTGGTTCGACTTCTCCTACGATCATATGTCCGGTGAAACCTGGAGGGCCACGGAGCTGGTAAACATGGTTCGCTCGCTGCAGCCCCACATTATAATAGACAACCGGCTGGGCGGGAACATAAAGTCCAGAACTCCCGAAGTCTATGCCGGCGATTTTGCCTGCCCGGAGCAGATTATTCCTCCTGAAGGGGTACTGGATGAGGACGGGGATTCCATACCCTGGGAAGCCTGCGTGACCCTGAACAACCACTGGGGCTATGCGGCCCGGGACAAGGACTACAAGTCCCCAAAGCAGGTGGTGAGAGCCCTGGTGGAGTGCGTCAGCAAGAACGGGAACCTGCTCCTCAATGTGGGCCCCAATGCCAGGGGTGAGATACCGGAGGAGTCCCTGGACATCCTGGAGCAGGTGGGGAAGTGGATGCGTAAAAACGGCGAGAGCATATATGAGTGCGGGTATACGGAGCTGCCAAAACCCGAGTGGGGGCGCTATACCCGCAAAGGCAACCTGCTCTATGCCCACATATATGAAAGAGGCATAGGTCCCATAAACTTAAGGGGCCTGTGGGGTAAAATCAGGAAGGCCAGGCTTCTAGCCGACAAGTCGGAAATCAAACTGGAAAGGCCCTGGAACGCGGTGGACTACCCCGACGATGCCTTTATTGTGCTGCCAAGCCAGCAGCTGCCCGATGAAATCGACACCGTGGTGGAACTGGAGCTGGAGTAAACCGTAACAGGCCGGGATAAACCCCGGCCAGTTTTTATATTCCAGTGCCGGCACTGCTTTTTACATATTGTGCCATGCCCCGTGCTGAATATTATCCCCCGCCAATGCAGAATATGAAAA
>JAKOSZ010000324.1 GCA_029776555.1 Bacillota bacterium
ATAAATCCTCCCCCTTCCCGGGGGGAAGGGGGGGCAGGAGGGAAGGGCATAAAAAATTCTTGTTTTACCCTTTGTCCAACAGTTATAATAAGTAAGGCAAAATTTTCGCCGGAAATCCACGCGCCTTTTAAACGGGAACTCTTGCACCCTTTTAGACCGGCGAAAGACGAAATAAATATAACGGGAAATATTATCTTTGGGGGTAAATACAGTGGGGCGACTTTTTGGAACAGATGGCGTAAGAGGCGTTGCCAATGTTGAACTGACAGCTGATCTCGCATACAAACTCGGGCAGGCAGGCGCTTATGTCCTCTCCTCCGGAAGGGGGCAGGCGCTTAAAATAGTAGTTGGTAAAGACACGAGAATATCCGGAGACATGCTGGAAGCAGCCCTGGTGGCGGGCATATGCTCGGTAGGCGCGGAAGCCCTGTGCGTCGGGGTTATACCGACTCCTGCCGTCGCTTATCTCACACGTCATTACAAGGCCAACGCGGGGGTAGTAATATCGGCTTCCCACAATCCCTTCGAATTTAACGGCATAAAATTTTTCAACTGTGACGGCTATAAGCTTCCGGACGCAATTGAAGACAGGATCGAATCCATTATCCTGGAAGGAAAAGAAGAAGTGCCGCGGCGTACGGGGGGCGACATCGGGAGAAGGATAGAAAAGCTCTCTGCCCTTGAGGACTATGTTAATTTTGTCAAAAGCGTGATTGATGTAAGGCTGGACGGCATGAAAATTGCCGTTGACTGCGCCAATGGCGCGGCGTATAAGGCCGCTCCGAAGGTCTTAAAAGAGCTGGGGGCAGAAGTCTATGTCATAAACGACAATCCCGACGGTACCAATATAAACAGAGAATGCGGCTCCACCTGCATGGAAGGCTTACAGAAATACGTGCTGAAGTGCGGGGCTGACATAGGCCTGGCCTTTGACGGCGATGCCGACAGGCTCCTTGCCGTAGATGAGAGGGGAAAGATGGTTGACGGAGACCAGATAATGGCCATTACGGGGCTCTATTTCAAGAAAGAAGGGAAACTCCCGAAAGACACCGTAGTCACAACGGTTATGAGCAATATCGGCTTTGACATAGTGGCAAAAGAAGAAGGGCTCAATATAATAAAGACTAAGGTAGGAGACCGGTATGTACTTGAAGAAATGCTTGCCGGAGGCTACGGGCTTGGGGGAGAGCAATCGGGCCACATCATTTTCCTTGACTACAACACCACCGGCGACGGCCTTGTGACCGCCCTGCAGCTTCTTCGCATAGTCAAAAAGACCGGCAAAAAGCTCTCGGAGCTGGCCTCGGTGATGCAGGTCTTTCCACAGGTATTGAAAAACGCCAGGGTGAAAAACAACAACAAGAACATGTATATGGAAGACAAAGAAATCGCCGCGCTTTGCAAAAACCTGGAGGAAGAGTTCAAAGGTGAGGGGAGGGTCCTCATCAGGCCTTCGGGAACGGAGCCCCTTGTCAGGGTCATGATAGAGGGGAAAGACCAGGAGTACATAACACGAAAGGCTGAGGAATTGGTGCGGCTTATAGAAAAAAGGCTGGGATAAGGGATTGAATTGAGCGAAGGCTTATAAGGAAAGGAACATAAGAGGATAAGGACGGGATTTAAGTGCAGCGGAAGGAGGGCAGAGGTTAAACCGTAAGTACTGCGGGAACGGTAAAATGCTGCATAAAAGCGCCAGGACATGGCCTATGCCATGTTGACGAGGAGAAGGAGGCCGCTTAAGCCGCCAGGGTCAGCATACGGCAATTGGCGGTTTAAAAGCGGGTTATCGAAATATTCGGCGGAAACCTTCCGGTTGGTCACGATCGACAGGACTCCTACAAAAACTGCAGGCGACTGCAAAACAAAAGGAGTCCGGGTGACATCCTGTCTAAAAAATAGTCTGATGCTTTGAGGATCGGACTTGTTTTCTCAAGTGGTCCATAAGTAATAGTCAGTTTAATTCTGAATCCTTTTAAAAGGGAAAGGGTTTGGGGGAGCCTTCTTTGCCCAAAACCTTAAAGGCTTTCTGTTCCCGCGAAAGCAGTGTAAAAGGACAGGGTAAAGGTATGCCATGGCAAACGGTGTTTGCCCCGGCGCCCTGCAGACTCATTCCCTTTTAGGAGGGTATTAACGGGAGGAATTCACATGTGCGGTATAGTTGGATACATCGGCGACAGGGAAGCTGCGCCTCTTCTGATAGAAGGTTTGAAAAAGCTGGAGTACAGGGGCTACGATTCGGCAGGCATTGCGGTTTTCGGAAGCAGAGGCCTCAAAGTCATAAAGTGCAGGGGAAGGCTTGCCGCCCTGGAGGAAAGGGTTAAAAAATGCCCTCCTGACGGCTGCGCAGGTATAGGGCATACCCGCTGGGCAACCCACGGGGAGCCCAACGACGTCAATTCCCACCCCCATCTGAGCCGTTCCGGGCGCTTTGCCGTAGTGCATAACGGCATTATTGAGAACTACATGAAGCTGAAGCAGATGCTTCAGGCGGAAGGTTATGAATTCCTGTCCGATACCGACACTGAGGTGGTGGCGCATCTCCTGGAGTATCACTACAAAGGTGACATGGCCCGGGCGGTCATGGACACCCTGGATGAGATTGAAGGCTCCTATGCCCTGGGAGTCATATGCGGGGAGCGGCCTGATGAAATAGTGGCCGCCAGGAAGGACAGCCCCCTTGTCATCGGCCTGGGGAAAGGGGAAAACTTTATTGCTTCGGACATACCGGCAATCCTTGAGTATACCAGGGAAACCTACATACTCGAGGACAAGGAAGTGGCTGTCCTGAGGAAGGACGGCGTTGAAGTCTTCAACTCCCTGGGCAGCCCCGTCAAAAAAGAGGTGTTCCACGTCAACTGGGATATAAGGGCGGCTGAAAAGTCAGGCTATGAGCACTTCATGATGAAGGAAATATGCGAAGAACCCCAGGTCCTCCGGGACACCATCAGCCCCAGGATAGAAGACGGGGAAATAGTGCTGGACGGCATAAATTTGAGCAGGCAGGACATAGAAGGCGTTAACAAAATACATATAGTGGCCTGCGGCACTGCCTATCACGCCGGGGTGGTGGGCAAGTATGTGATAGAAAAGCTGGCACAAATACCTGTGGAAGTGGACCTGGCTTCGGAGTTCAGGTACCGGGACCCCATCATCGGCAGGGGAGACCTGGTGATAATAATAAGCCAGTCGGGGGAGACCATAGACACCCTGTTTGCCTTAAGGGAAGCCAAAAGGAAGGGCGGCAAGGTAATCTCCATAGTAAACGTGGTGGGAAGTTCAATAGCAAGGGAGTCAGACAATGTGATTTACACCTGGGCCGGTCCCGAAATTGCGGTGGCTTCAACCAAGGCGTACAATGCCCAGCTTGCCGTATTGTACCTCATTGCCCTGTACCTGGGGAGAGAGAGGAATGCGATAAGTGAAGACTTTGTGAGAAAAACGGCGGGAGAAATGCTTAAGCTTTCCACCATGCTGGAAGCTGTGCTGTCCAGCAGGGAGGAGATACA
>JAKOSZ010000325.1 GCA_029776555.1 Bacillota bacterium
AAGCTAGAAAAGCCCGTAAAATCGGGCTTTTATAAATTAGGCTAAACTAGATTAAATAAAGATTATAGGACTCAAAATCCAGCGGCTTTGTGCGGAAATACAAAAAGGGGCGGTTTTCCCGGGATGTCCCGGTCAAACCGCCCCCTTATTCTTTATGCGAAGTAGCCTTTTATGCGGAAACTCCTCATTATTTCAAGGGACGGCACGTTGAATTTCATATAACCGTCATTGTAAACGGTTTCCATAACGGTGCCGTCAGGAGCGGATACCACGGAGAGCCCTTCCTTGCTTGCCCTGACGGAAAGCTTGATATCCCTTAGTTCCGGTATATACTCAGTGACAGGGAGCCAGCCTGCAACCAGAACTTCACGGCCGCTGTGGTTTACAAGATGGACAATCAAATCATCTCCCTTCCTCATGGCCGTCATTTCCACCTGGGCCGGCGCATCCACCCTGACCAAAGGCTCAGGCATGAGCATATCCACCAGTCTGAGCACCAGCTTTGTTATGTGGGGATTAAGGTAAGTTTCAAATGAAGTAAACAGCGGCCCTGCCGCATAAATTACCTCTCCCTTGCCCACTTTCCGCCTGATGACAGCGGCGTGTCCGTCGGTTGTTGTGGGCGGTGCAAATCCATGGCCGAATTCCTTCCCGCCCTTGCCCGCTGCCAGCGGCAGGATCAGGTTTGCCACGGTTTTTGCGCCGTTTTTAGGTTTTATGAGGGCGAACTTCCCGCGGACCAGCACCGGGTCCTCCACACCGTCAGTGCTGTTTTCCACATAGGAATAGTGAAGGTCGGTAAAACCTTCATAATCGGCGCCGGCAAGCTCAAGGATATCCATGTCTACGGCCGCTTCATTTTCCGACTGTACCACCAGAAGCTTCCCGCCCTTTTCTACAAATTCCCTGATCCGGGCCTTCATTTCCCCGCTTAAGTGCTCAATCTCCGGCAGCACCAGCAGCTTGTATTCCGACATCCTCTTCATCAGGTTCTCGCTGTTTAAGGCCGTATAATGCCTTCCGTGCATCATAAACATTTTGGCCGCACCGCTTAACTGGCGCATCCTCTTGTTGCGCTCACTGTGCTCGGGGAAATACTCCAGGTTGGGGCCCATTATGTGCTCAAAGGGATGTAAAATCGCCGTTTCGGGCACATGTTTGGTTCCTACGACCACATCCCGTCTCTCCTGGATAAAACCGAAAATGTCCTTCAGTATTGCATATGACCTTTCCTCCAGGGAACCGTCGGGGCGCTGGCGGTCAATGAGATAGAAGCCTCCCCCGTTGGCGATGGTGGCGGCACCGGTATACTTCAGCGTTGCGGGAGTGGCATTGCTCCAGTCTCCGAGGCCATGCAGGAACCTCCCGCACATGTAATCAAAAGGATAGCCGGTTCCGGCCCAGTAGTGGGAATAGTAGCTTGCCACAGCCCCGGAAGTGAACAGGTCTCCTGCAAGATGCTTGATGTGGGGTACGGGCATATCCGGCTGCCTGGCGGCCCATCCCCAGTTGAAGAGCACCGTTACCTCCGGCTTGTGCTCATGGATGACCCTGACCACTTTTGCGAAGAACTCGTTATACCGGTCGTAATACCAGCGGACATACTCAAGCCAGTTGGGATCGCTGCTGTTTTCAGGTATGGGCTTCCCGAAAAGGCGGGTGCAGTTGTCGCAGTAACAGGGGATGAAATCGGTCATGGTATCGAAAAAGAGCTCTTCCACGTCATAGTTATCAACTATCTCCAGCGCCTGGGGCAGCAGCAGCTCATCCAGGTATCCGCTGTTGACGCAGACCGGAAGGTACTTTCTTCGATAGATCTCTTCGCTTACCGGGTTTTTATCGCGGCGCACGATCCAGTCAGGGTGCTTTTTTACCGCCTGGGTATCCAGGAACACGCTGTAATAGCACGTTATGCCAAGGCCTGCCTCCTTGCAGCCCTTCACAAACTCTCCCAGCATGTCCTTCTGCAGGCCCGGATGCACCGTTCCTATTTTTGTGGGGTAGTAGGAAAAACCGTAATGGCATTTGGCAAAAAACACCAAGCTGTCAACACCTGCGGCCTTTACCCTCCTGGCGTATTCGACCCCGTCAAAATCTTTGCCCACAATCGCATCCCCGGGGATGTGAAAGTCGGGGTGGCACCTGCATAAATAAGTTTTTCCGGTGCTCATTGAATTCCTCTCCTTCTTATGGATTATTTTTTATCTGGTCTTTACATTTTTAGTTGCCGCATATTTTTCCGCTATTTCTTTGTCAGGATATCAAGAATTTCCCTGTCCTCGCTGCCGTCGGAAAGGACCAGGCCGAAGCCGTCCCCCTTGTAGTTAAAATAGCCTATGCCGATGCCGTATTCCTTGAGAAAGCCGATAAGGTCCCTCAAGTAGTTGACCCGGGTTTGGCGGGGACATTTGCTGTAGCAGCCGAATTCCCCGCAATAGAGAGGTTTGCCCGTCTTTTCCAGGAATTCAACCGCCGGACGGCAGTCCACATTGTACATGAAGTCCTTATTGAGCACAGCCCCAATGTAGCGCTCTTCGTACTCCCTGTACTCCGGATGCCTGTTTAAAAACTCTTCGATGCGGGGGATTTTGCCCGGGTACTCCACCACTTCACCGATTTCTTCCTTGTACTGCATCATCTGCAGGTGCCAGGATGCGTTCTGGTGAGTCACGTAGTTGGGCAGGTAATAGTGGTATGTATAGTAGATGCGGTCATCATCGGGGAAAATATACAGGTCCTTGAGGAAGTTGATGTTGTTGTAGTACTTCCCGCCGTACACGATGATCCGCCCGGGATTCAGGGCACGGATAGCGGCCACGGTCCTTTTCACCAGCTTATTCCACTGGTCTTCGGGGTCAAAAACTATTTCATTCAAAAGCTCAAAGGCCACGTTGTCCTTCTGGGAGGCATAGCGTTTTGAAAAGTATTCCCATATGGACACAAAGCGGTCCTGTACTTTTTTATCCTTGAGGAGGGTATTGGTGCCGCGATCCTTCCAGTATTCATCGTACATGAAATGGTAGCCGGGACAGGTGTGCAGGTCCATGATCACGTTGAGGCCATACCGCGCCGCCCATTCCACCAGCTGGTCCAGGACGGCAAAGCCCTCTTCCTTGTATTCGTCCCTGTCATCTTCCATGAGCAGCTTGTGGTCCATGTTGATGCGGACGTGGTCCATGCCCCATCCGGCAATGCGCTTAAAATCGTCTTCCCAGATGGGACCGTCCCTGGAAAGTTTCCCGGGCAGGCCAAAATTCACTCCTAAAGCATACCCTTCCATCATATGCATTCCCCTTTCCGGCATCCGGTCTTGCGGGGAGCTCTTCTTCCCCTGGCTTTATTCTATCACACCTGGAAGGCGGAGGGTAATTAAATTGGCGGGCAGAAGGATTTTTTAAAGCCGGCGATGAAGTCCCTTAAGAAGCGGTTTATAATCAGGCCTTTTCCCCCGGCATCAAACCGCCGCCTGGGTTTGGCTCATTACCATCTTGTAATAGGCGCCTCTTTTTTTCATGAGTTCGTCGTGGGTTCCGGTCTCTAAAATCTCACCGTCGCTTATGACCATTATCTTATCGGCGTCCCGGATGGTGGAAAGGCGATGGGCAATCAGGAAGCTGGTGCGGTTTTTCATGAGGTTTAAAAAGGCCCGCTGGATCTCCTTTTCGGTTTTCGTGTCAACGCTGCTGGTGGCTTCGTCCAGGATCAGCACGGGGGCATTGCACAGGAAAGCCCGGGCAATGGCCAATAGTTGGCGCTGTCCCTGGCTTAGGCTGTCGGTGCTGCCCGTCACAGGGGTGTTGTAGCCCTTGGGCAGGCGGGATATGAACTCGTCCACCCGGGCCATCCTGGCCGCCTCCCTGACCTCCTCCTCGGTGGCGTCCGGCTTTGAGTACCTGATGTTGTCGTATATGGTGCC
>JAKOSZ010000326.1 GCA_029776555.1 Bacillota bacterium
CTGAATTAACATAACACTGTAAAGATTGGAGAGGGAAATGAGAAACATTTTTCGCCTTTTAAAATATTCCAGACCCTACTGGAAGTATCTCGCAATTGCGATGCTCGCCTTAATTACTTTCACGGCTGTGCAGTTGACGGCGCCATGGCTGGTTAGAAGGCTCGTGGCCATGGTTACCAATCAGGACCCGCAGCTGGGAGTAAAGGCGGTCAGAATTGCCATAGTCCTGGGCATTCTATACCTGGTCCATGGGATGTGCCAGTATTTCAGGAGCTATTACACCCACTATGCGGCCTGGAACTTTGTGTCGGATATGCGGGTGAGGCTGTACAACCACTTGCAGAAGCTTTCCCTGCGCTATTACCATGACAAGCAGACAGGGCAGCTCATGTCCAGGGCCTCCAATGACACCGCCATGCTGGAGACCCTGATAGCCCATGCAACTCCCGACCTGATAGTGAACGTCTTAATCCTGATAGGCGTCGCCATTATACTTTTCTCCATTAACTACATCCTTGCCATCCTCAGTTTGGCCATGGTCCCCTTCCTGATCGTGGCGGTGACCAATTTTGCCAAGAGGGTGCTGCCCCAGTTCAAACATGCCCAGCAGACCCTGGCGGAGTTTAACGCCACCCTCCACGACAACCTGCAGGGTATAAAGGAAATCCAGGTCTTCAATCAGCAGGAAAAAGAACACGGCAGGATTAAAGAATATTCCAAATCCCATGCCATGGCAATCCTTGGGGCCTTGAGGCTGAGCGCCATTTACCATCCCTCCATAGAGTTTTTCAACAACATGGGGGTAGTGCTGGTAATAGGGGTAGGCGGCTACATGGCCTCTATGGGGAAGGTGCCGGTAGAGGATATTGTGGCCTTCATACTCTACTTAAACATTTTCTATCAGCCCATAAGCGTACTGGGCAGAATAAACGAAGACCTGCAAAACGCTCTGGCGGGAGCCGAGCGGGTTTTTGAGGTTTTGGACACCGAGTCGGACGTGAAGGAAAAGCCGGGGGCTATGAAACTGGGAAGGGTAAAAGGCGAAATTGAGTTTAAGGACGTGAGCTTTTACTACAACCCCGGGGCCGACGTTTTAAAGCATATCAGCTTCAAGATTAAACCCGGCGAAATAGTAGCCCTGGTGGGACCTACCGGAGTGGGCAAGACCACGCTGGCCAGCTTAATCTGCAGGTTCTATGACCCCGCCGAGGGGTGCATAACCCTTGACGGGCACGACTTAAGGGACGTCACTTTAAAGTCCCTGCGGGACAATATAAGCATGGTCCTCCAGGACGTGTTCCTCTTTAACGGGACAGTGGCCGAAAACATCGCCTACGGGGCCAGGAACGTGACCATGGAAGACATAATCGAAGCCGCCAAAGTGGCCCACGCCCACGAGTTTATACAGGAACTGGAGAAAGGATATGACACGGTCATCGGGGAGAGGGGCATAAGGCTTTCGGGAGGCCAGAAACAGAGGCTGTCCATTGCCAGGGCTGTGCTGAAAAACGCGCCTATACTGATTCTTGACGAAGCGACGGCGTCGGTGGACATGGAGACGGAAAAACTCATCCACCAGGCAATGGACAAGGTGACGGAGAACAGGACCACCATAGTCATAGCCCACAGGCTTTCGTCGGTGAAAAAGGCGGATAAGATTGTGGTTCTGAATGAGGGCATGATTGAGGAAATCGGCTCCCACGAGGAGCTTATGAACAGAAAAGGGCTCTACAGCAAGCTTTACGGCATACAGTTCAAGGAGGAAGAGGCTGTCTGAGGCTGGACCCTACCGGCCGGCGGCAGGCTATTCCTCCAGGCATTAACACAATGGCATTAAGGGGCGAATTCTATGCATGACGTAATAATAGTGGGAGGCGGGCCGGCGGGTTTCACGGCGGCCCTTTATTCCTCAAGGGCCAGGCTGGACACCCTGGTAATAGAGAGGCTGTTTGCGGGCGGGCAGATGGCCACCACCTACATGATGGAAAACTACCCCGGTTTTGAGGAACCCATAGGCGGGGCCGACCTGGCATTGAGGATGGAAAACCAGGCCAGGAGGTTCGGGGCAAAAGTGATAAACGAAGCCGCTGTTGAACTGGAGCTGGAAGGTCCCGTCAAAACGGTAAAGACCACTAACAATGTCTACCGGGCCAAGACCCTGATCCTGGCCATGGGCGCTTCTCCAAGGGAGTTGGGCGTTCCCGGCGAGAAAGAGCTGAGAGGCCAGGGTGTTTCCTACTGTGCCACTTGCGACGGGGCCTTTTTTGCCGACAGGGTTACGGCAGTCATAGGCGGCGGTGACACGGCAGTGGAAGATGCCCTGTTTTTGTCCAGGTTCTGCAGGAAAATCTACCTGGTCCACCGCAGGGACAGTTTAAGGGCGGCCAGGGTGCTGCAGGAGTCCCTTTTCAGCAACAACAAGGTGGAAATTGTGTGGAACACGGTGGTGGAAAAAATAAACGGGAAATTCGGGGTAGAGAGCATAACCGTGAGGAATGTGCTCACGGGAGAAGTAAAGGACATTGAAACCGACGGCGTTTTCGTGGCGGTGGGCAACCAGCCCAACAGCGAACTGGTCCGGGGGAAGCTGGAACTTACCGAGGGCGGTTACATCAGGACCGACGAGAACATGCGGACCAGCGTAGAAGGGGTGTTCGCGGCAGGGGATATCCGGGAGAAGGTGTTAAGGCAGGTAATAACGGCTGCGGCCGACGGGGCCATTGCCGCGTACATGGCTGAGAAGTACCTGGCGGAAAGAAAACTGTAGCCTTAAGCGGGCACAGGGATAATAGCGGCCGGAGGGCCGAAGGAGGAGAGATTCATGGACAGGCAGGTAAGGGTAGCCCTGCTGGGGGCAGGTTACATGGGAAGGCTTCACGCGGACAGGCTGTCCAAAATCCCGGGAGTGTCGCTGGTTTCTGCGTGTTCGCTCCCGGTGAAGGATGCGGAAAACCTGGCTGCTTCGTTCCCCCAGTGGAAGATAAACACCTATGACGACTTTGACAGGATGCTGGAGAAGGAAAGCTTTGATGCCCTCTACGTGTGCATTCCGCCTTTTGCCCATGAGGGGCAGGTTGAAAAGGCGGCGAAAAAAGGGATACATATTTTCGTGGAAAAGCCGATAGCCTTGACCACGGAGCGTGCCGCCAGCATGGTTGAAGCCGTGAAGGAGGCGGGCGTTATAGCCCAGGTGGGCTACCACATGCGTTTCGGGGCTGCGGTTAAGGAACTCAAAAAGCTCATGGAAGACGGCACCGCCGGGAAACCCACCCTTTTTGACGCCCGGTACGAGTGCAATTCCCTCCACACTCCCTGGTGGCGGTCAAAAGACAAGTCCGGGGGCCAGGTGTTTGAGCAGGTTATTCACCTGTATGACCTGTCGCTGTTCTTCCTGGGAGAGCCTGAACTTGTGTCCGGTTTTACGGCAAACCTCTGTCATACCCATATACCCGATTACACCATAGAGGACACCAGCGTGTCAGCCATAAGGTTCAAATCCGGGGCCCTGGCCAACATAGCCGGCACCAACAACGCGGTACCCATGGCCTGGAACAACCCCTTTACCGTCGTATGCGAGAAGCTGACGGCCTTCTTTACCGATGCCAACGAGGCGGAGTTCGTGTTTACGGCCGGGGAGAAGCCTGAAAGGAAAGTGGTCAAAGGCGACCGGGACATGTACCTGGAGGAAGACCTGGCCTTCATAGCTTCCATAAGGGGAGAAGGGCCCAGGGCTGCGCCCATTGAGGAGGGCTACACGGGCTTAAGGCTTGTGGACGCGGTGGTGCGGTCCTCGATGAAAAACGGGATGCCCGTAGTCTTGTAATATAAAGGACAGCGGCGAAAGTCCAGTGGTAAGATGTCAATAGGTTAGCTGGAGAAAGATCTTTGAAAAATGAATATTGTTTAGACTGTTTTGGCACAAAAAGAGAATCCATAATAAGGCCTGCGGTTTTTACTGGAAAAACAGGGCGTAACCAGGCCAAAGGAACGGCTATTCCTTTGAAGGTATATATAGCCGGTTGTCATGTAGCAGTGCGTAAACCAACCGGACTAGTTTCCTGGCAGTCAATGCGAGTGCTCTTTTGTGCGGCGTCTTTGGCGTTTCACGGTATTTGAGCTCATAGAAGCGCTTGAACTCGGGGTCGTGCACGCGCACCGTGTTCGCGGCTTCCATGAGATAGTATCTCAAATATCGGTTAATCGAAGAAATAAGATAGCTATTGTCAGCGGTATATTTACCGGATTGATATTTACTCCAGCATAAGCCGGCAAACTTAGCCAAAGCAGCCTGATTCTTAAAACGGTGGACATCGCCGATTTCAGCTATGATACCTGCAGCATAGACCGGCCCTATGCCTTTGACCGAGGTCAGAGTATTAGGGATCACCTTCATCTGCTCCTCGATGGCTTTGTCAAACAGCTTTAACTGGTCTTTCAATGTACGGATAGAAACAAGAGAAATGGCCAGGATCTGGTTAACAGAGTCATTAACA
>JAKOSZ010000327.1 GCA_029776555.1 Bacillota bacterium
CCTTTAATGGGGAACCCGGTACTTCTTCTGTCCACTTTTTCCTGCTCCCCTTATGGGGGAACATTTTTCCTGTCCACTTCTTCATATCACTCTTATGTGGGACCCATTCTCTTGTCCACCCTTCCTGCTCCATGGGCTAAAAGCCTAAAACCTTCTCCAGCCGGGACAGCATTTCCTCAAACATGTTGAGGGCATCCTGCACCGGGGCAGGAGTGGAGAGGTCCACCCCGGCCTTCTTTAAAAGCTCCAGGGGATAATCGGAATTGCCGCTTTTGAGGAAATCAATATAGCGGTCTACGGCGGGTTTCCCCTCCTCAATTATCCTGGTGGATATGGACGCGGCGGCGGAAAAGCCGGTGGCGTACTTGTAGACGTAGAAGGCCGAGTAAAAGTGGGGGATTCTTGACCATTCCATGTCAATATCCTCGTCCACCACCACTTCCTTGCCAAAATACTTAAGGTTGAGCTCCCTGTATATGCTGCAAAGGGACTGGGCGGTCAGGGCTTCGCCGCTTTCAAGCTTTGAGTGGACTATTTTTTCAAATTCGGCGAACATGACCTGCCTGAATACCGTTCCCCTGAATTCCTCCAGGAAGTGGTTTAAAAGGTAGGCCTTCTCCGCCGTGTCATCGGTGCTGTCCAGCATGCTGCGCATGAGGAGAAGCTCGTTGACCGTTGAGGCCACCTCGGCCACGAATATCTTGTAGTCGGAATAGATATAGGGCTGCGTCATGTTGGTGTAGAAAGAGTGAAGGGCGTGGCCCATTTCGTGGGCGATGGTGAAAACGTCATTAATGGTCCCCTGGTAGTTAAGAAGCACATAGGGGTGGGTCTTGTAAGCGCCCCATGAATAGGCCCCGCTGGTCTTGCCCTTGCTTTCGAACACGTCTATCCATCCCGACGAGAAGCCCTGCCTTAAATAGCCGAGGTACTCGTCGCCCATGAGCTTAAGGCCCTTTTCCACCATTTTCAGGGCCTTTTCGTAGGGAATCTCCCTGGCGGGCATTTCCACAATGGGGACATACAGGTCGTACATGTGAAGCTCGTCCAGCTTCAGGGCTTTCTTCCTGAGCCTTAGGTATCGCTCCAGGAGGTGAAGGTTTTTGTTGATGGTGTCAATCAGGTTGTCGTAGACTTCCACCTTTATGTTGTCCTCGTCAAGAGACGCCTCCAGGCTGGAAGAGTACTTCCTCACCGAGGCGTAGAACATGTCCTTTTTAAGGCTGCTTATAAGGGTGGCAGCCAGGGTGTTCTTATGGCTTTTGTATGAACTGTACAGGGCATGGAAGGCGTCCTTTCGCACTCTCCTGTCACGGCTTTCGAGGAACTTGATATACCTGCCCTTGGTGACTTCCACCTCGTTGCCCTCCTCGTCCTTTATAGAGGGGAATTTTATGTCGGCATTGTTAAACATGCCGAAGACGTCCCGGGGACCGCGGGCTATTTCTGATACCTGGGCCAGGAGCTCCTCTTCCTTTTCGGACAGGATGTGCTTCTTTTGCCTTAATATCTCCTCTATATATTTTCTGTAAAGCTCAAGCCTTGCATCGTCCCTGAAGAAGCCTTCCAGTTTTTCCTCAGTGATTGAGATTATCTCAGGCACTATAAAGGAAGCCGCCGTATATACCTGGGTAGAAAGGCTGGCCGCCCTGTCCGCTATGGCCTGGGATTCGGGGTTTGCGTTGTCCTCGTCCCTTTTCATCCTGGCAAAGACGAAGAGTTTGTCGTTGGTAGACATGAGCTCGTCGCACAGGCTGAGGCATTGGTACAGGCTGCCGGGATCCTGGGATAAGGTCCCCCTGTATTTGGAGATGTCTTCCGAAAGGGATTTAACCTTCTTAAAATCTTCCTCCCATACGGCCAGGGTGGGGTAAATGTCCTCCAGCTTCCATTTATATTTTGCGTCAATTTCGTCCCTTTTGGGGAGTCTTCCCGGGCTCTTTTCCACTGTTTATCCCTCCTCGACAAGCACAATTATACACCAGGCGGTTGGAGGGGACAAGGGAAATACAGAGAACACATAGCTGAAGCATCAATAATATTTTTTAACTATAATTAAGCCTGATTACCTCGAAAACTCTCTGCTTCACCCAATACTTTGATCATTATCCGAGCAAGCGTATGCAATATATATCCTAAATATCCAATATGTGTCACGTGAAATGTGCGCTCCGCCAATGAATAGCTTCCGCCTTTCAAAGCTTTGAG